>JAXHVL010000132.1:0-5110 GCA_034189225.1 Thermodesulfobacteriota bacterium | reverse complement strand
TTTTTGCAGAAAGTAACTTATGGAGGTCTAAAGACCTCCGCTACACAAACCGAGGTAATATCCCCTGATTCGATAATGGCCTCAATTCATGTAGCGGAAGGCTTTAGCCTTCCACAAAAAAAAACAAGTTCCTTGGAAGGGCCTAAGTAGTGATTTATTTTGTCAGTTTCAGCGTGTTTTCATCGGTGATCATGGTGCTGGTCTTCCTGCTGCTGCTGCTGGAAGCCAAGGTGGTCCGCAAGGGGGACGCCCGCATCGTGATCAACGGGGATGAGGAAAACGCCCTGACAACGCCCATCGGAAAGAGCCTGCTCAGCGCCCTTGGGGATCATCAGATATACCTTCCGTCGGCCTGCGGGGGCGGGGGCTCCTGCGGCCAGTGCCGGTGCAAGGTGGAATCCGGGGGCGGCGATATCCTGCCCACAGAACTCAACCACCTGGACCGGCAGGAAAAAATGGAAAACATTCGCCTTGCATGCCAGCTGAAGGTCAAGGAAGATCTGGCCATTCAAATCCCCGAATCCATCTTCAGCATAAAAAAATACACCGCCACCGTGGTTTCCAATAAGAATGTGGCCACCTTTATCAAGGAGCTGGTGCTGCGGCTGGACAGCGACGAAACCATCGGCTTTGAAGCCGGCCAGTACATGCAGATCGACATTCCGGAATACGAAACCTGTTTCGAGAGTTTTGAAGTGGCTGAGCGGTTCCAGGCCGCCTGGGAACAGTTTGGTCTGACCGGGCTGTGCGTTGGTACCGATGAGCCCGTTTTCAGGGCCTACTCCCTTGCCAACCCGCCCCATGAAAATCTGCTGCGGTTCACCGTGCGCATCGCCACGCCGCCGCCCGGAAGGGACGATATTCCTCCGGGGGTTGGGTCGTCATACGTGTTTGACCTCAAGCCCGGTGACAAAGTCACCCTCAGCGGGCCTTACGGTGATTTTCTGGTCAACGAATCGGACCGTGAGATGTGCTTTGTGGGCGGCGGCGCCGGTATGGCCCCCATGCGATCCCATATTCTGAATCAGCTAAAGGCGGCGGAAACAAACCGCCGGATCACCTTCTGGTACGGCGCCCGGTCTCTTCAGGAATTGTTTTATGAAGAGGAGTTTACGGCGCTTGCCGATGAATTTGACAACTTTTCCTTTTACGTGGCACTTTCCGAGCCCTTGCCCGAGGAGAACTGGCAGGGCATGACCGGGTTTATTCACGAATGCCTTTATGAGCATTACCTGAAAGATCATCCCGATCCCTCTGAAATCGAGTATTACCTCTGCGGCCCCCCGCCCATGCTCCGGGCTCTTCTCAAAACCCTGGACGACCTGGGGGTAGAACCGGAGATGATCGCCTATGACGAGTTTTAAACCCTTCCCCGTGTCTCGTAAAAAGCCTTCAACCCCGCCGCGGTGATTTTGCACCAACTCAACAACCACCCCGGCCTTTGTGGTGGGATGGGTTGAAACAAACGGCTGAAAGCCGGAATACGGGTCTACAGACCCGTTAATGCTTCGTCTTGAAATTACCATCTTTCTCAGGTTCAAAATGGTACTCAATATTAAATTCGAAACACGAAGGCACATGGTTCTTGAACTCACCCTTCGTGTTCTTCGTGAGCTTCGTGGTTCATTTGAGCTGATATTTATTACCACGAAGGGCACGAAGATATATGCATCGAATAGATGCCCGGAAAAACCGGCATCTATTCGATGCATAGAACATTAAACGGGAGTGATAAATCTGCCCGCCTAAAGGCGGGGGCTTTAACCTTGATTGAGACCGGTAAAAAGTTCAAAATACGGCGCCAATGCATCTCGAGGAATGACCCGCTGGGGCAGACCTATGTGTCTGCCCGATTATCGGGCGAAAATGCGGGTTCGCCCCTGCATCGTGCACGACATGACGAGAGATGCAGCGCAACGCAGATTTTGGACTTCCAAGGAACTCGATTCGAAATCGGTATCGGTATCGAAATCGATAAATTAGATTCGATTGCGAAGCCATGGCGCACGTTCCTTCCTGCAAAAACACCGCGGCGGGGTTGGAAGCTTTTTACGAAGCCGTCAACCATGAAGAACATAAAGAACATGAAGCTGTCGTCATGATCAGTCCTTTTGTCTCTTCATACGCTTCATAGTTGGAAAAAATTTTTTGTACGAAGCCGTCAAAAAATAAAATTGCAATTAAGATCAACTTGCGTTATTGGAATACAGAAAACTTTCACCAGTGTTACCATTGAAGGAAACCCGACCCATGACCACTTTTAAAGAATTTACTTACAAACCGCTGTATAACATTCTGCTGATCACGGCTGGCGCCCTGCTGTTTTCCTTCGGGGTGGAGGCCGTCGTGGTGCGGCACCATTTTATCGTGGGAGGCCTCTACGGCATCGGCCTGCTGCTTTATTACGTCACCCATACCCTTTCCCCGGCCGCCTGGTTTCTGCTGCTGAACCTACCTCTGTTCATTGTGAGCTGGTTTTTCATCAGCAAACGGTTTTTCTTTTACAGCCTTTATGCGGCGCTGGCCATTGCAGGTTCGGCCCACTTTATGAATGTGGATGCCGGCATCTATAATCAGCTTTACGCGGCCATTGCCGGCGGCGTTCTTTGCGGGGCCGGCAGCGGCCTTATTCTGCGGTCCCTGGGGTCGGGCGGCGGGCTGGACGTGGTGGCGGTGATTCTGTACCAGCGATTCAATATCGGCATTGGAAAATTCTATCTTGTTTTCAACATTATTTTGTTTGCCTTTTTTATTGCCTTGGTGGACAGTGTCGATTTTCTGATCGCCTCCCTGATCGTGGTGTTCATTTCCACCACCATGATCGATTACATGCTTTCTTTGTTCAGCAACCGGAAAACGGTGCTGATCATCAGCCGGAAAAACAAGGAAATCGCCGCCAAGCTTATTAACGGCTTCCGTCAGCGCGCCACTTTCATCAAGGGTACCGGCGCTTTCAGCGGCAAAGACCAGGATATTCTGATGGCTATCACCAACAATATTATGCTCAAGCGGCTGGAAGAGGCGGTGTTTACCATCGATCCCGATGCCCTGTTCGTGGTGGAAAATACCTTTAATGTGCTGGGGACGGGGTTTGGAAAGCGAAAAATATATTAATTTTTCCGGACACCTAGCCGCTTAAGGCGGGAGTCAAAGGTGGAGCGGTTGAGGCCGGCCGCTTGGGCGCACCGACTGATGTTCCATTTGTGGGCTTCCAGAAGGTGAAGAACATAGGCGCGCTCAATCTCCTGCCAGGTTCTGTTAGCAAACAACTGCGACGGCTGAAGCCCGCCCCGGACTGCGCCGGAAGCGCCGGTAAAGGCCTCTGGCTGGTTGTAGTCGCTGACATTGCTGGTCCGGACGCGGGAGGGGACCATGTTGCCGCTGATCTCTGATTTTTCCGTTACCGTTAACAGGTACCGGATGATGTTTTCAAGCTCTCTGACATTTCCCGGCCAGTCATAGGCCATAAACCATTCCAGCACCTGGGCGCTCATGGTTTTGACGGGTACATCAAGCCGAAGGGCCTCCCGCTTAAGCAGATAATTCGCCAGAATGGGAATGTCTTCCTTGCGCTCCCGAAGAGGGGGCAGATGGACGGGAAGCACGGATATCCTGAAAAACAGGTCCTTTCTGAAAAGGCTTTTGGTAACCAGGTCTTCGATATGCTTGTTGGTAGCAGTGATGATCCGGATATCCACCTGCCGGCTGGTATTGGCGCCCACCGGCTTGATTTCGCTGTTCTGGATAACCCGCAGCAGGCTGGCCTGGAGCGAAAGGGGCATGTCCCCGATTTCATCCAGAAACACCGTGCCACCGTCTGCGGCCTCAAAAATACCTATCTTGTCTTTCGTGGCGCCGGTAAACGCCCCCTTTTTATACCCAAACAGCTCGCTTTCCAGCAGCGATTCAGGAATGGCGCTGCAATTTTGAACCAGAAAGGGCTTTTTCCGCCGACTGCTGCGGTTGTGAATCCTGACGGCCGCCAGGTCCTTTCCGGTTCCGCTTTCACCGGTTATCAGAACCGGATAATCCGTGGCCGCATAGCTGTCGATCAATTCGAGGCTCTTGCGAAAGGCGCTGCTTTGTCCGATAAACCGGCTTTTTTTCCGGATCTCTTTTAGTGCGTCCTCCAGCCGGGCGGCTTTTTTAACCTGTTTATTGTATTTCAAGATATTGCCAATGGTTATCGAGCCGATGTCAATAAGGTTTTGGAGTTGGTTTAAATATTCCGGCTCCAGGTTCAGGCGATTCCGGCTGGCAGAGGTATCGATAATTTGAACCGCACCATACACATTATTATTATTATAAAGAGGAAAGCAAAGAATCAGGCTGCTCTTCACCGAGAGGGTTTTTTCCAGTTCCCTGAAATGACGGGGATCGGAAACCGGGTCCGCCACCGTCATTTCCCCGTTTTCGATAACCCAGCCCACGATGCTCTTCTGGCCGGCCTTCAGGGAAATCCCCTTAACTTTCTCGCTCTGGTGTCCCACGGCCTCGACGCAGGTATATGCGCCATCGTTTTTGATCCAGATGGACCCCCGCTCCACTTTTTGAAGCTTTAACAGGGAATACAGGAATTTTCGCTGTAATTTATCCGGATCGTGCTCCATGGCAAAGGATTTTAGCAGATCAGGGGAGCCCTGGGGTTTATGGGGGAATTCTGCTGGGGGTTGACCGGCCATAGACACTCCTTGTTTTATTTCGTGTTTTTTATTAAATATCATTAAAAAGACGAAAAATCATTATCCAGTATACAAGGATCTTTATTTTCTGGCAACAAAAAAAACAAAACGAGTGACAAAAAACGGCTTAATCCGTGCCCAAAAACGGCATGCCTGACAATTAAAAAAGATAATCTGACAAATGGAATGGTTTTTGCTTATTTTTTAGTACCGGAGTATTGGCGGAAGAACCCGCCTGTTTCATGATCATCGAAAAAAATACACTGCCCAATGCCGGTCCACTCGTAAAAAGTCACTTTGGGACGGCAAACTCAACAACCACCCCGGCCTTTGTGGCGGGATGGGTTGAAACAAACGGCTGAAAGCCGGGATACGGGTCTACAGACCCGTTAATGCTCCGTCTTGAAATTACCATCTTTCTCAGGTTC
>JAXHVL010000131.1:0-7517 GCA_034189225.1 Thermodesulfobacteriota bacterium | reverse complement strand
CCTTGTGTTCACCCGATCAGAGGGCGGACACAAGGTTCGCCCCTACAGATCATTCCTCGACCTGACCGAAGGACCATGTTTTTTAGACTGAAATAAAACCTACAACACCCCGCCTCTAATTGTTGTCCCCGTTCTCTTTCCGGACCTTTTCAATCGCCTTTTCCAGAGCACTGGCGTGGATCTCGCCGGCAAAATGCACCGGGCTCTTTCCGCCGATGGGGTCCCAGCCCGCCGGGTCCGCCGTGCAGAAAAACTGGGTTTCAAGCCCCATGCGGATGACCGCATCTTCCACCGGCAGGCCCTCGATTTTTTTTGCCGCCCGCCAGGAGGCGCCGCAGGGCGCGCCGCGCTTCACCCGGACCGATGCTATCTGCCCGTCGGAAACCGTCACTTCGAATTCCGGAGCCCCGAATAAATTCTTGTAAGCCCCTGCATCGGCTTTTCTTGACAGGGCGCAGCAGATGGGCGGGGTGTATACCCATTTGTCGTTTATTTTTTTTCCAGAGGCGATAACGGGAACATTGTTCTTTCTGCACAAGGCCGCCAGATCCGTCGAAAGATCCGGATGGGTCAAATAATCCAGCACCAGATCGGCGGCTATATCGTCCGGCAGATATTCGGTGGAATCTTCGATAACCGGCGGCAGCGGCTCATCAATGGAAATCACTGCCAGATCGAACCGGTCTTCACCGAATTCCCGGATACCGGCTATTTTTTTTTCAGCCTTATTGTCCTGTTCAAACACCAGTATTTTCTGCTTGTTGTTCTGTCCCACGTACATTGTCTCCTGTCTATTACTTTCAGCCCCCGGGGTCTGTTGATGTTTGCGATAAAACCTGGCGGGGCTCCCCCCAGGGTATTAAAATTATCCACAAAGCAAAGCCGCCAGCAGCCGGTAAACGATAACGGCAATCAGCAGCCCGATGCCGGCCGTCAGGAATTTGAGGCCTATGCCCAATGCCATCAACATCCGCTCGGAGACATTATCGTCAAACGTCAATCTGCCGGCAATCCATTTTGCGCCCCGGCCATCGCCTCCGCTCAGCCACACCCAGTGCCAGAACAGTCCGAACACCATGGAAAAGCCAACCAGGCCGGAAAACAATATGATTTGGGAGAGGGGTGTCATCGGCATTGCGGCTCAAGCCTGTTTAAAATAAACAGCATCCGGTTCCGACGCTTCTTCCGGGCCCTGCGTTTCCGAATTTAACAATTCCTTTTTCAGCCGTTCATACTCGTCAGCGGTGATCATGTTGTTTTCATACAAACGGCTCAACTCGCCCAGGTCTTTCAAACGCGACCGGGACCCTGTTTCCAGCAGAGGCGTTGAGGATGCCTCAATGGTTTTCATGTCCACCGTATTGCCCGACGGCGTCCCCACCTTAACCGACGCAGCCCCGCCGAGGAAACTGATCTCAATGTTCTTGCCCCTGAACTCGGGAAGCTGCATCAATCGCCGGATTGCTTCCTGCTCGGATGTCATCTTTTTCAGAAAATAATAGGCCGCGCCCAGGATCATTGCCGCCCCCCCGAAAACGATCCAGAGAAAATAATTGGCAATACCGCCGAGCAGCAATACCAGCAGCCCCACCAGCGCAACGATACCGATATGGACCAGCACAATACCGTAAGCCAGAAACACGCTGCCTACGAGGCCGTCATCTTTTTTCCCTGCATATTCCTGCTGTTGCCGCGGCTTTTTCTTTCTGAAAAACATAACCCTAACTGCCTTTTCCATATCCCAGACAAACTATCCGGATAAAAATAGGGTATTGTATTAAAACCCGGTCTCACTTGCAAGCCCTTATCAGGCGGAAAACCAGACGGGATAATGACGTTTGAGTTCCTGCACCATCAACTCATAGGGCAAATCATCAAATTCACCGTAATCATGGACATATTCCATGTGAAGGTTGCCTCTGGCATCATAGGGATGAAATACCGAGTCGGTCCGGCCGTCGAATTCCAGAGGCCGGGTCCCGAATTTCTCGCACATGGCCAGATTGAATGCCGGCGTGGCTTTTACCCATCGCCCTTCGATGAACAACGTGGTATACCCGTGAAAAACAAAAAGGTTGGTGCCCATGAGCTGCTTGAGCTTCTCCGTGGCCAGGTGGTTGATCACGTTGCCGAATCCCAGTCGTGCGGGGATACCGACCGCCCGCGCCGCGGCCGCCAGAAGAATGCCCTTTTGAATGCAGAACCCTTCACCGGCGGCCAGGGTGAAACTGGCCTTGAGCTTTTCTTTTTCCAGGGTAAAACAATAGGGATTATAGGGGAAACCATCCCTGACCGCATAGTAGAGGGCCACGGCCTTGTGACGGTCCTTGCCATTACAGCCATAAAGGACCCTTGCGGTAAAATCCTTTACAGCCGAAGCGTCTGAATCAATATAATATGTGGAATTCATATAATCAGCCATTTGATTCATTATACCCCAACTGCCTTCCTTTTGGCAATTATTGCTTTTGGCCTTCCTGCATGACGTAAGCAGACATTTTTTGTAAATCCATCCGTATTGTTGGTTGACAATAAAACCGGTAAAGGTTACTACCATTTAAACAAAACGTTTCAGTTGTTTGACGGTCCAAACCCAAAAACAGATAATCCAGACAGATAAAGGAGTCTCAACGACACAATGATAGAACCGGATTTTGAAAAAACAGGAGGATTGATTCCTGCCATTGCCCAAGATCATGAAACCGGCGAGGTGTTAATGCTCGCCTACATCAACCAGATGGCCTGGAAGGCCACCCTTGAGACGGGCAAGGCCACCTATTACAGCCGCTCCAGGGATAAGCTCTGGGTCAAGGGCGAATCGTCCGGCAACGTTCAGGTCATCAAAGAAATTCGTATCGATTGCGATAACGATACGGTGCTGTTCAAAATCGACCAGATCGGCGGTGCCGCGTGCCACAAAGGCTATAAGAGCTGTTTTTACACAAAAGTCCTGCCCGACGGCAATACGGAAATCACCCATGAACGCATCTTTGACCCGGCGGAGGTATACAAAAAATGAGCGAACCATTAAAATTCGGCATTCCCAAGGGGAGCCTGCAAAACGCCACCATCGAATTGTTCAAACGTTCCGGCTGGAAAATCAATGTGAATGGCAGAAGCTACTTCCCCGATATCAATGATGATACCATCGAGTGCGCCCTGTGCCGGGCCCAGGAGATGTCCCGCACCGTGGAACACGGGACCCTGGATGCCGGCCTCACCGGCAAGGACTGGATCGCCGAAAACAATTCGGACATTCAGGTTGTCACGGATCTGGTCTACTCCAAGGTCAGCGCGAAACCCGCCCGATGGGTGATCGCCGTGGCCAGGGATTCCGGCATCAATACCCTGGAAGACCTCGAGGGCAAAACCGTATCCACGGAGATGATAAACTATACCACCCGTTACTTCAAGGAAAAGAATATCAATGTAAATGTGGAGTTTTCCTGGGGGGCCACCGAAGCGAAAGTGGTATCCGGCATGGCGGACGCCATCGTGGAAATCACTGAAACCGAAAGCACCATCAAGGCCCATCGGCTCAAGGTTATCCACGAAATGATGCAGACCCATACCCAGCTCATCGCCAACCATGATGCCTGGAAAGACCCGGTGAAAAAGGCGAAACTGGAACAAATCGCCATGCTGCTCACAGGCGCGCTTCGGGCTGAAAAACTGGTGGGATTGAAAATGAACGTGGCCCAACCGAGCCTGGACAAGATCGTGTCCCTGCTTCCCAGTCTGCATGCGCCCACGGTCTCCCCGCTTTATAACTCTGAATGGTTTGCCGTGGAAACCGTTGTGGATTCCAGTACGGTGCGGGACCTGATTCCGGAACTGCTGGCCGGCGGCGCCGAAGGGATTATCGAGTATCCATTGAACAAGATAATATAGGGGTGAGGGGTGAGTTATGAGGGATGAATAGCAGGGCGAGCCGATGAGGAAGTGTTTTTGTCGGCGCCCCACACCTCAAAACTCACTCCTCAAAACTCAAAACTCAAAACTCAAAACTCCCTAATGATCATCAAATCCGCTGAATTTATAAAAAGTGCCACAGCACCGGACCAGTACCCGGAAACGGCCCTGCCGGAAATCGCTTTTGCCGGCCGTTCCAACGTGGGAAAATCTTCGCTGATCAACTGCCTGGTGAACCGGAAAAACCTGGTAAAAACCAGCTCGACTCCCGGCAAGACGCGACTGATTAATTTTTTCAGAATCAACGATGAAGCGATGTTTGTGGACCTGCCGGGATACGGGTATGCGAAAGTCTCCAAGCAGGAGAAAAAAAAGTGGGGCCCCATGGTCGAGACCTACCTGGCGGACCGGCCTTCCCTCATGGGGGTGATGCTCCTGATGGACATCCGACGCCAACCCCGTGAGGACGAGTTTCTCATGGCCCAATGGCTCTCCCATTATGAAATCCCCGGCACCATCATCCTGACCAAAGCCGACAAACTGAAAAAACAAGCCCGGCAGAAACAGCTTTCCGTCATTGCCCGGGATTTTGATCTGCCGGCGAACAGCTTTATTCTCTTTTCATCAAAGACCGGAATGGGAAGGGAGGATGTGATGGGGGTGATTGAGCATCTGATCATGCAGGAGAATGATGACTAGTATCGTGTCAACTGAGAAATGCCGCTTTTGCCACATGGAACCTGGAAGCCTGAAGGCTTCCGCTACACTTGCCGATGGCGGCATAAAAATGCACATGTAACGGAAGGCTTTAGCCTTCCATTTGAGAATTTTCCAATCTGGTTCCCACGCAGGCGCGTAGGAACAAGGGGAAACCGATTATTTTTTTCATGAAGAACATGAAGAGCATGAAGTTGAGATTATAGCTGATTTTTTATTTCTTCATGTCCTTCATGCTCTTCATGGTCAAAAGATCCGGCTTTTTACGAAACCATCACGGGTTAGCCGACACAAAAAACGGACACACTCATGACCTCAAACAATTCGAACGCCGCCCTCTTCCGGGCCGGCTTTATCGCCATATGCGGCCCCCCCAATGCCGGCAAGTCCACGTTATTGAACCGGCTCATCGGGGAAAAAATATCCATTACTTCCAGAAAACCGCAGACCACCCGCAACCGGATTCTCGGCATCGTTAACCGGGAAACGGCCCAACTCGTTTTCATGGACACGCCCGGCATCTTCAGGGCCAAGGGCCATTTAAACACGCGGATCGTTGATGCTGCGGTTTCCGCCATGAACGATGTGGATGTGGTTCTTCTGATGATCGATGCGGCCGCTCCGCCGCACAAGGACGGCGAGGCCCTTTCTCTGGAACGCCTGGACCTTGTCAAGAAACCGGTGGTACTGGCACTGAATAAAATCGACCGGGTTAAAAAGCCAGAGCTCCTTGAAATAATCGATAAATGGCAAAACATGCATGCGTTCAAACATATTATTCCCATCTCCGCTACACAGGGCATGCAGACCGAAGCACTGACACAGGCCGTGGAAATGCTTCTGCCCGAGGGGTATCCCCTCTTTCCGGAAGACATGCTCACCGATGTTCCCATCCGGTTTATTGCCGCGGAAATGATAAGGGAAAAGGTATTCCGGCTTACGGGCCAGGAAATTCCTTACGCCACGGCCGTTACCGTGGACACCTTTACGGAAGATATGAAAAAAAACCACATCAGTATCCAGGCGACCATTCATGTGGAAAAAAACTCCCAGAAAGGCATCATTATCGGCCGGCAGGGCCGCATGCTGAAAAAAATCGGCCAACAAAGCCGCCAGGACATTGAACGGCTCACCGGCGCCAGGGTTTTCCTGGAGCTGTTTGCCAGGGTTCAGCGCAAATGGAGTTCGGATAAAAGAGTACTGAAAGACTTAGGCTATTCTTGATTGCCAGCTTGATAAAGAAGGTCTTTTTTCACCATGAAGCGCATGAAGGACATGAAGCGATAAAAGGATTAATGATGATTCTTTCTTTTCATCCATGTTTTTCCGGTGACAAATATATCAATCCCGGCGGACGGGCCCTGACAGGGGCCGATATTGACGCCATACGCAAGGCCAGTGCCGTAATTCTCCCCCAGGCATGCCGGTGGGATCTTTATGAGGCCGCCACCCGGCACTGCGCTCACGTGTTCCCGGATCTTTCCACCCGCTTCCAGTATCCCGGCAAAACCGGCCAGATTGAGCTTTTCCGCAAGGCCGAAATCCCCCATCCCCAATCACGAATATTTGCCAACACCCGGGAATTTTATAGCCAGGCCGACGCCGCCCCCCTGCCGGTCACCCCCAAAAGACCGGCGGTGGTCAAATTCGATTGGTGTGACGAAGGCAGCGGTGTCTTTCTGGCACGGAATCAAGAGGCCCTGGCGCAGATACTGGCGGATGCGGGCCGGGCCGAAACCACCGGCCAAGAAGGATTTGTGATCCAGGAATACGTCCCCACGGAATGGGTGCTGCGCGTGGTGGTCATCTACCGGGAGCTGATCGCCTACTGGCGGGTGGGCAATGCCGACAGGGACTTCCGCATCAACCTTTCCCGAGGGGCCGATATCGATCACGACGCCTATCCCGCTTTGCAGCAGAAAGGAATTGATGCCGTCACCGGCTTCTGTGACCGGACCGGAATCAATCTTGCCGGTTTTGATCTGCTGTTTTCATCCATGGACACAGAGAGTATTGCCCTGTTTCTTGAAATCAACTATTATTTCGGCAGAACCGGTATCGGCGGATCAGAAGCCTATTATGACATTCTAACGAAAGCGATCCATAAATGGCTAAACGACATAAAAACCAACCGTCTTCCGAATCAGCGGCATGGGGCGGCATGATCGACGAAGAGGAAATAAAGCGGGGAAAAAACAAGGCCCGTGAGGTCCGCCAGACCCAGTGGTGGAAACGGCGGGTGTCCAGAGGGGTCTGTTATTATTGCGGCCGCCAGGTGGCGCCGCGCAAGCTGACCATGGATCACGTGGTGCCCATTTCCAGGGGCGGGAAAACCACCAAAGGCAACGTGGTGCCGGCCTGCAAGGACTGCAACACCCGCAAAAGCCGCCTGGTGCCGGTGGAGTGGGAAGAATACCTGGCAGGGATTCAGGCATCGGATCAGCCACCGGACAAGGACAATGATGCTTAATAAAAATCCGACCTCAGAGAGACCGCTTTTGGTTCATCCCTGAAAGGGATTGGTCCAAATCGAAATCGCTATCGAAATCGAATAGTCTTTGAATTTTGATGGCCTCGCAGAAAGCTTCCGACCCCGCCGCGGCGTTTTTGCAGAAAGTAACATGCTCCAAGCATCATACTGCAATTTGCCACAGACCCACACAGACGCACACAGACAACGGCGGACAGGTTTTGGTAAAAAAATGTCTGTGTTTGTCCGTGTGGGTGTGTGGCAAAAAAGCTGTTTGGTTTTTAAAAGGAGTTCCTTGGAAGCCCAATATCTGCGTTGCGATGTATCTCTCGTCATGTCACGTATAGTGTAGGGGCGAACCTTGTGTTCGCCCTCTGGTCGGGCGAACACAAGGTTCGCCCCTACAGATCATTCCTCG
>JAXHVL010000130.1:0-2698 GCA_034189225.1 Thermodesulfobacteriota bacterium | reverse complement strand
CCCAGCCCAATCTTTCTTTAAAAACCCATATCCGGGACCGGGCCATCATGGAAGTGCTTTATGCCACCGGCATCCGGTTAAACGAACTGCTGAGCCTTGCGATTTATCACGTGGACTTAAAAGAGCGGGTTTTATACATCCGCAAGGGCAAGGGCGGCAAACAGCGGGTGGTGCCCCTGGGCAGACAGGCCGCCGCTTTTGTCAAAGAATACCTGGAAAACATCCGCCCCTATTATGCCAAAAAGCACCCCAAAGAACGCCGCCTGTTTTTGCTCAACACCGGCCGGGCCATGACGCCGGCCGGCGTCCGGGGCCTGCTGCTGGCCTACCGCCGGCAAGCCGGCATCAAAACCAGCGCGTCCCCGCACACCCTGCGCCGGACCTGCGCCACCCATCTGTTGGCCAACGGGGCCGATATCCGCTATATCCAGGAACTGCTCGGCCACCGGAGCTTAAAAACCACCCAGGCTTACACCAGGATCATGCCCCGGGACGTCAAGCAGGTCCACGACCGGACGCATCCCGGCCTAAAGGAGGAATCATGACCATCAGCGAGCTTATCCCCGTCTATCTTCATCATCTAAAAGTCCTTGGCCGGTCGTATTACACCATCAGAGGGGCCAAGTACGGGTTAAAAGACCTGGCCGGGTTCCTGGCACAGGAACAGGCCGCATGCCTTGACGCCCTGACCAGTGACATCCTGCACGAATACCAGCAGGACCTGGCGTTCCGGCACACCGCCCAGGGCAGGCTGTTGTCTTTACGCACGCAAGGCCAGATGCTGGGCACGGTCAAGGCGTTTACCCGGTTTTTAAAAGAACAGGACTATCTGATGTATGATCCCGGCCAGGCCCTTCATCTCCCGAAAAAACCCCAACGCCTGCCCAAAGTGATCCTGAGCCAAACCGACATCCGGAAGCTCATGGCCGCCCCGGACATGCGCACCCACCAGGGTTACCGGAACCGCATCGCCCTTGAAATCCTTTATGACACCGCCATCCGGCGTTCGGAACTGGCCGGGCTTTGCCTGTCCGACCTGGACCTTGCCGCCGGGTATATCCTGATCCACGGCAAAGGGGATAAAGACCGGGTGGTGCCCATCAGCCGCCGGGTATGCGGCCTGACCAAAAACTACATCATGATGGTCCGGCCCCACTACCTCCACGGACAGGACCCCGGCCATCTTATCTTAAACCGCTGGGGAAAGGCCATGGACCCCAACGGCATCTGGGCCATTGTCAAGCGCTGCGCCTGCCTGGCCGGCATCAAAAAAAGCGTCACCACCCACACGTTCCGCCACACCTGCGCCACCCACATGCTTAAAAACGGGGCTCCGGTCCGGCATCTCCAGGAAATGCTGGGCCATGAGTCACTGGAATCCACCCAGCTTTACACCCGCGTCACCATCAACGACCTGAAAAAAATCCACGCCCAATATCATCCTTCCGAACAACTGCCCGCATAATCAGTTGTAAGTCTTCGTCATTGCCCGGCTTGTCCGGGCAATCCAGACAACGCATATCTTTAACAACCGTTAATCTATAACTACAGGACACCTGCGTCTAAAAGGAGGTAATTTTATGAACAAACAGTATCTTTGCGCCCTGATCAATGAAATTTACGGCCTGGCCCATGTGCTCTGCCTGCTCTTTGAAGAAACCGAAAACGCCGAACTCAACGTCAACCCCCATGCCGTGGCCTCTATCGCCCGCCGGATCGCCACCAACATCACCGAAATAAGCCAGTGGCTCCACGATAACAACAACGGCCGGTAAAACACGTCCCTTTTCTTTTTAACCGCCACAAACAGTTTGATTTGAACGATAAATTGTCATATCCTCAAGTACATGGGTTCACTGGGAGCGGCAAAAACGAGGGGGCAAAAAACAAGCTCTTATGGGGGAGTTTGCATCAGAATATATCCGGGCCAGTACTTTGATGGGGAAACGGGGCTGCATTATAATTGGAATAGGTACTATGATCCGGGGACAGGGAGGTATCTGAAGGCGGATCCGATCGGATTGGAAGGGGGGATTAATCTTTATGTATACGTTGAAAACAATCCAGTAAGTTTAATTGACCCTCTTGGTTTGTATAGGGATTTGGGTGGGGGGGGTGGTGTAACAGCCGCGATTGTTAGTGTCTCTGTGTCAGTTTCTACAGACACCTGTTGTGATGACCAAGGAAGAAAACATACCAGGACAATACAAAGCGTGTGTATTGGGTTAGAGATTGGCTTAGGTCTTAAAGGAAGCCATGGCGCTAGTGCATCTATTAGCGATGATAAAACGCCTAAAAAATGCCCTAAAATGTACGATGATTCAGGCTGGTATTCTGAAGACTCAGGGGTATGGGGGGCCATTGGTATAGGTCGAGCATACTCTAAATCTGGTGGAACAGGATGGAAGGTTGGCTTTGGCGGTGGCTGGAATATTTATTCTGGATGCCGAAACGAAGTTCTAAATGATGTTATCTCTGGTAAATGCTGCAATGAATAATTGAGGTATTAATGGCATATTTAGAAGAAATTATCCGTTTAGTAGAGATACTTTTATATGTTGCACTGGCTTCATTTATTCCTACGTCCCACAATATCTGACCTCAAGAATCCCAGAATAATTGACCCTGGAATGAGTTGACCGTATGCGGTCAACTCATTCCAAATTAGCACAATAAACAGGTCATGAGAAGGATTTGA
>JAXHVL010000013.1:0-19075 GCA_034189225.1 Thermodesulfobacteriota bacterium | reverse complement strand
CTTAGCGTATTTTGAGGATTAAAATTTGACGGCTTCGTAAAAAGTCCAATATCTGCGTTGCGATGTATCTCTCGTCATGTCACGTACGCCTAAGTACGCTCCATTCCTCGAGATACATCGGCGCCTTGATCTTGAACTTTTTACTTTGCCGTCGGCAAGCGACTTTTTACGAGCGCATCAAATTTGAGCCTGACGAAGAAATCGGGCAAAATAGCAATTTATGGATGGGCACTAGTTAAACGGGTTAATGATGGGGGCCGTCTTCCATGAAATTGCGAAGCATTCTCTTCCTTTTGTCCTTCCTGACGATCCTCTCGGTGGCAGTGGGGGGATATCTCGGCTATACCTTCCTCAAAACAAACACATTCCAGGTAAGTAAGCAAACAACCGCCTTGAACAGTGAGCGGCTCAAGAGCCGTTTCACCGCTTGTTTTGACAAGCATTACAAAATGGTCAAGACCCTGGCCGGGCTGGACGAAATCCGCAATGCCCTTCTGACGGGAGAACCGCAGGCATTGCAGCGGGCCAATGCCATGCTCGACCATTTTAAAATTGCCCTGGCGGTTGACGTCTGTTACCTGATGGATCATTCCGGTGACACCATCGCCACCAGCAACCGGCATGCAACAGACAGCTTTGAAGGAAAAAATTATGCATTCCGCCCATATTTTCAGGAAGCCATGCAGAACCGGGACAAGGTCTCCTATATGGCACTCGGCGTTACATCCGGCCGTCGCGGCATGTATTTCAGCCATCCGGTTTACTGGAAAAACGATCCTTCGCCCATCGGCGTGGTGGTGATCAAGGCCAGCGTTGAGCGCATCGAAAACACCATCATGCAGGATTACGAGGAGACCGCCATGCTCGTTTCCCCCCAGGGGATTGTCTTCATGAGCAATCGTCCTTCCTGGCGACTCAAAACGCTTTCGCCCCTCACGGATGCCGATAAGGCCCGCCTCAGGCGTACCCGGCAGTTCGGCAACGGCCCGTGGCCATGGACGGGCCTCACCGTCGCAGAGGGGGGCAGGGCCACCGATGCGGCGGGACGACCGTATCATATTCACGAGACCAGCATTGCCGGGCATCCCGGCTGGCGGCTATTGTACCTGTGCGACACTCATGCGGTGTTTCAACGGCTTTCCTCCCCGCTTGTCAGGCTCAGCGGATACGTCATTCCCCTGGTTTGCCTGTTTGTGGGCATCATAGCCCTCCTGCTGTATCGAAAGATGCGGCATGACCTTTTTCAACAAAGGCTTTCCGATGAAGCCCTGGAAAAAAGCCGGGAGACCGAGAAGGTCCTGCTTAACGCTACCACCGACCAGGCCATTCTGCTGGATGGCAACGGCAAGGTCCTGGCGGTGAATGACCCTTGCGCCGAGCGACTGGGCATGGACGCCGGGGCCTGCATCGGGCTGAACGCTTTTGACCTTTTTTTACCGGATGCCGCCGACCGCATCAGGGAATTGCTGGACCGGGCCGCAAAGACAGCACAGTCCGCCACTGTTACTTACACAAGTGATGGGCAGTGGTTTGAGGTAAACGCCTATCCCGTGCTCGGCAACCACGGCTATCCCAGCCGGGTCGCCCTGTTCCGCCGGGAGATCACCGAACAAAAGCAGGCGGAAGAAATTCTCGTCCAGGCAAAGGAGACGGCGGAGGCCGCAAACCGGGCCAAAAGCGAGTTTCTTTCCAACATGAGCCATGAGCTCCGGTCGCCCATGACCGTTATCCTCGGGTACTCCCAGATGATGCGGGAAGACGACACGTTTCCACCGCAGCACCTGGACAACCTGGATGCCATCAATAAAAGCGGCAAACACCTGCTATCCCTTATCAATGATGCCCTTCATTTTTCCCGGATCGAAGCCCGAAAGGAATCCCTCAATGTTACCACCATTGATCTTCATGCCCTGATCCGGGAAATGGAAAGCATGTTCCGGATCAAAGCCGGGAAAAAAGACCTGACCCTTGAGGTTTTCTGGATGGCCGATGTGCCGCGTTATGTGGCCGCCGACGAAAAAAAGTTTCGCCAGATTCTCATCAATCTGCTGACCAACGCCGTTGAGTTTACCGACAGGGGTGGGGTGACGCTTCGGCTGTCCAGGGAGACAATGGACGCCGGTACCATGAAACTTCGGATTGAAGTGACCGATACCGGCGCGGGCATCGCCGAGGCGGATAAGGAAAAGGTCTTCGGTCATTTTCAGCAGACCGCAAGCGGCCGGAAAAGCGAGGCCGGCAGCGGCCTGGGCCTTGCCATCAGCAGGGCCTACGCCCGGCTCATGGGTGGCGATATTACCGTGCAAAGCACGCCGGGGCAGGGCAGTACCTTTACCCTTGAGATCGCCGTTGCCGAGGGAGCGGCATCGGAAATTGATCAGAAGGCAGAAACGCCCCGGGTCACGGGGCTGGCGCCCGGGCAGGCCGTGCCGCGGATTATTGTGGCCGAAGACATCCCGGAAAGCCGGAACCTGCTTGTCCGGATCCTTCGAAAGGCGGGTATGGAGGTCAGGGAAGCCGCTAACGGACAGGAGGCCGTCAATCTGACCCGCCAGTGGCACCCCGACTTTATCTGGATGGACATTCGCATGCCGTTGATGGACGGCCTGACCGCCACCCGGATCATTAAGGCCGATGCCGAGGCCCCGGTTATTGCCGCCCTCACCGCCCATGCCTTTGAAGAGGAAAAAACAATTGTCCTGTCAGCCGGGTGTGACGATTTTGTCCGCAAGCCGTATAAATCCCGGGAGATATTCGAGGTCATGGCAAAGCATCTGAACCTTAAATATCAATACGGGGGTCGTGTGACGGAACCATCGAATAATACAGTTGAATCCGCTCCCGGCGCATCGGACCGAAATCCGGATCAGAACCCGGATGTAAACCCGGCGTTAAAAACAGAGCGTCCCGTTCCGCCGGATCTGGCGAAACGGCTCCGGAACGCGCTGGCGGAAGGCGACCGATCCTTGATACTGATGCTGATTGCCCGGATAAAAGAACGAAATCCAGTTGTTGGCGGAAAGCTTATGGGCCTGGCCCAGACCTTCGACTATGACGAGATTCTCAATCACCTGGAACGGGGCAGCGGTTCCCCGCCAGAGACCTAGTGTCATGTCAATCGTCATGTGTCACTAAAATCCTGGTGGAAGGCTAAAGCCTTCCGCTACATGTGCATTCTTATGCCGCCATCGGCAAGTGTAGCGGAAGCCTTCAGGCTTCCAGGTTCGAGGAGGCATAAATGACAATTCTCTGTTGACATGACACTAGCCCGGATCAAGAGGAAACGGATATACTCACAGTATAAAACTTTCTTGTTGATTTTTCTTTAAAAATTTGATAAATTTGTATAGATTATAGGGCTAGCCGTAAACAACATTATCTTTGGTGGCTTAATCATGGCGAACAAGTCCAAAAAAGAAACAAAAAAACAAAATCGGACCGGACAGTCCAATGGTTTTAAACCGGGTGACCTGGTCGTATATCCCGCCCATGGCGTGGGACGGATCGAATCCATTGAATCCAGAGAGATCGGGGAAAACTCCCAGAAATTCTATATCATGAAGATTCTGGAAAGCAATATGGTGATCATGATCCCCGTCAAAAACCTGGAAGCAGTGGGCCTGCGGAACGTTATCGCCGAAACCGAAATTCCTCGAATTTACGATATTCTCCAGGCGCCGCTGGAACCACCGGGCGCCTACAACCAGACCTGGAACCGTCGTCACAAGGAATACATGGACAAGATCAAGACCGGCTCGCTCCATGATGTGGCCGAGGTCTTCCGGGACCTTTTCCTGCTGAAATTGACAAAGGACCTTTCCTTTGGTGAGCGCAAGCTTCTGGATACGGCCCGAAATCTGCTCGTAAAGGAGCTTTCCATCGCCAAGAGGGCCGAGGAAACGGTGGTGATGTCAGAGCTCGAATCGTTCTTTCCAAGCGTCGAACCCAGTCAGCATGCGAACGGATGATACGAAGATCCGCCGGTATTCATGACCGTGCCCATACCCATACCATGACGAAGGAAGATACGTTCACGATAGCGACCGGTCCGGATCACGCGGAAAAACGGCTGGATATGGTCGTGGCGGTGGAATGCGCCTGTTCCCGCAAACTTTCCGCCTCGCTGATCAAAAACGGTGATATCCTTGTTGACAGTCGTACCGTAAAACCCGCCCACCGGGTCACCCCCGGCGAGATCATCACCGGCGTCATCATTGCCCGCCCCGAGTTCCTGCCGGTTGCCGAGGACATCCCCCTGAATATCCTGTTCGAAGACGAGCATCTGCTCATTCTTGATAAACCCGCCGGAATGATAGTGCATCCCGCCGCCGGAAACAACACCGGCACCCTGGTCAACGCTCTGCTGCATCATTATCCGGAAATCGCCCACGCCGGCGATCCCACCCGACCCGGTATTGTTCACCGGCTGGACCGCTTTACATCCGGCGTTCTTACCGTGGCCCGAACCGCAGAGACCCACGAACACCTTTCGGCCATGTTCAAGGCCAGGGCCGTTACCAAAACTTACCTGGCTTTAGTTTACGGACATGTCGAGGCCCCGGAAGGCGAGATCGACCTGCCCATCGGCCGCCATCCCACCGAACGCAAGAAAATGGGTGTTACCGCCGCCGATTCCAATACCATGCGCGAAGCGCAAACCCATTGGACCGTGCGAAAACGCTTTGCCGACGCCACCTTTATGGAGCTGGGCATCAAGACCGGCCGCACTCACCAGATCCGGGTCCACTGCACGGCCATGGGGCATCCCGTGGTCGGCGACGCCCTGTATACCAAGCGCTGGATTCGCAAGCGCTGTCATTTTTCAGGCCGCGCCGCCTTTGACCATCTTCGGGCCGCCCCCCGCCAGATGCTTCACGCCTGGCGCCTCGCCTTCAACCATCCCGTCTCCGGTGCTCACCTCGTCGTCAGCACCCCCCTTGCCACGGATTTCAGAAGCCTTCTTGCAGCTCTCGGCCGGAACGGCCGCTCATATTAAACCCCCACTTCTCCATTGACATCCCCCCGCAAATCTGAAAAAATTCAATCATATTCGAAAACCGGACCCATCAACCCCAAATACCGGAACAACCGCCATGACCAACCCTGACGAAAAAAACATGGAACAAATAATGGCCGAAGCCGACCAGCTCATCAACGAACTGGACGCACTGATCACCGAAGACATGGAAGAACAGAAACGAATTCGTCTTGAGCAGGCGGCCCAAAAGCTCAAAAAAGCAAAAGCCGACCCCGAAAAGGTCAAAGCCGCCAAAAAGCGCGGCCCCCTGGGCGATGGCATTCATGAGGCCATCGACGAGGTGATCAAGGCCATGAAGGAGTTCGGCCACCACGACCACTGAACCCGGATGGCTTCCACAGCCCGTGTAACGGAAGCCTTCAGGCTTCCACACAAAACAGACCACGTTCCTTTACACCGGCAGCCACACTTGCCCCGTATTCCGGTAAATGTCGCAGCCTGTGTAACGGAAGCCTTCAGGCTTCCACATAAAAACTGATCACGTTCCTTAACGCTCTGTTGATTGGGCTTTAAAAAAGATTGCTTCGTCGCATACGCTCCTCGCAATGACAGGCAACATCACGTCATTGCGAGCGAAGCGAAGCAATCCCGAACAATTTACCCCGGCCTCCAACCGCCTGCGTGGGAACCGGCGCAACCCATAAGGCAGAATATGCACATTTACAACCTCGACAACTGGATCCACGACCACCGCTTTGACGCAACCGACACCCGCGCGGAAAAACGCACCTGGGCCGTCATTATCCTCACCTTTGTCACCATGATCGCCGAAATTATCGCCGGCATGGCATTCGGCTCCATGGCCCTGCTGGCCGACGGCTGGCATATGGGCACCCACGTGGCCGCCCTTGGCATCACCGTATTCGCCTACTGGTACGCCCGCAAGCACCGCAACAACGTCCGGTTTACCTTCGGCACCGGCAAGGTGGGCGTGCTCGGTGGCTTTGCCAGCGCCGTGGTGCTGGCCGTGGTCTCCATCCTCATGGCCGGGGAATCCGTGCATCGCCTCCTGTCGCCCGTTGACATCCGGTTCAACCAAGCCATTGCCGTGGCCGTCCTCGGCCTCATCGTCAACCTTGTCAGCGCCCTGATCCTCGGCCGCCATGACCATGACCATGGCCACAGCCATGACCACAACCATGACCACAACCATGGCGAGGATGATCATGCCGATGATCACCACCGCGACCACAACCTCAAGGCCGCCTATCTCCACGTGCTCGCAGACGCCCTCACCTCCATCACCGCCATCATTGCCCTGGTCGCCGGCAAAATCTTCGGCTGGCACTGGCTCGATCCCTTCGTAGGCATCGCCGGCGCCATCGTCATTGCTGTCTGGGCCTACGGCCTGGTCCGCGCCACCAGCCGCATTCTCCTCGACAGCGACGTCAGCCCCGACCTCCTGGAAGACATACAGAAAACCATCGAAGCCGATGCCGACAACAAGGTCGTGGACCTTCATGCCTGGAAAATAGACGCCCAGAACCTCGCCGTCATGATCTCCCTCGTCACACACTATCCCAGAGACAACGACCACTACCGCAGCCTCCTCTCCCACATCCCCCAGATCAAACACCTCACCGTCGAAGTCATCCAGGGCCCCGGCGACCCCTGCATTCCCCTCAACGGGCAATGCAACAACAACACCCCCGACACCTGATTTCCCCGCGACCTACGGCCATTTCTTCGCCCATCTAGGGGCTGCCTTCACAGGCTGTCCAATAACCCCTGTACGATCATCAATCACCACAGGGATGGAACTACTCAATAGCTGGGGAGCGTAGGCCATGTAGGGGCTGGCTTTAGCCTGCCCGGTTGGGACAAACCAAATCCATGCTTAAATGGCCGGGCTGCCTTCAGGCTGCCCTGAAAATGCCCCCATGCCTCATCCTTTCCCCCCGAAAAACCTTGACCTTCCCGCCTTCCCCCGCTACATTCAAATTCATACAAGATGGCTTCGTAAAAAGTCCAATTTCTTTGTTGCGCTGCATCTCTCGTCATGTCACGTACGGCCAAGTACGCTCCATTCCTCGAGAGTGATAGGACTGCGCCGTAACTTGAACTTTTTACTTTGCCATCCCGTTTGCGACTTTTTACGAGACCATCATACAACCCAATAAAGAAAATACCACGGAGACACACCCATGCCCCTCACCACCTGGATCGCCGGCGCCACCGGCCTCACCGGCGGCATTCTCCTCAACCGCCTCATCGCCGACATTCAATATCAACCCGTCATCGCCCCCACCCGGCGTGACCTTGCCCCGGCCCCCGGCCTCCAAAACCCCGTCAACCCCAACATCCTTGACGGCATTTCACCCTACACCTCCTGCGACCACGCCTTCTGCTGCCTCGGCACCACCATCAAAACCGCCGGCTCAAAACCCGCCTTCCACGCAATCGACCATGACCTCTGCCTGGACTTCGCCCGCCTCGCCCATACCAGCGGCTGCCGGCACTTCCTCCTCATATCCGCCATCGGCGCAAATCCCGGCTCCCGCATCTTCTACAACCGCACCAAAGGCCAACTCGAACAGGCCCTCCGCCAACTCTCCTTTCCCCGGCTCTCCATCTTCCAGCCCTCACTTCTCCTCGGCCAACGCCCCCAGTTCCGCCTCCTCGAAGAACTCGGCCAGAAAGCCGTCAAACTGGCAAACCCCATCCTCCACGGCCCCCTCTCCCCCTACCACCCCATCCCCACCGCCACCCTCGCCGCCGCCATGCACCACACCGCCCAGACCGCCCCCATCCCGGACCAGCCCGTCACCCGCATCTATCAATACAAACAGATCATCGCCCACGCCAGCGCGTAAACCACCGCCATATAAGGGTCGGTCCCATTCTGCACTGAATTTCAAATGCCCCTTCGGTCACTCCCCCTGCCATATAGAGATGCTGACGCAGCCTGCCCATAAAAACAAATTATCATCAATTTTTTTCACCCCTGTGACCTCATCTGTCACACCCCTGTGGTATTGAGGGTATTGTGATGCCGACATCCATATATTTCATTTTTCTAGTATTCAAAGGGATTAAAAGTGACAATCGGTTGCGAAAACAGGAAAGACTGTAATGCAAAATAAAAAAAACCCTTGATTTTAATAAACTTGGCAACTATAAGACAAAAAGGGGACTTTAAAGTACCGGTGAATTTCTAACTAACCGAGAATTTTAAATGCAGCTTGTCATCAACAGCCCGGGAACCTACCTGTCGCAACGGGATGGGTGTTTTCGCCTTAAACACGAAGAAAAGAAAATGGATGTGTCGCCTTTAAAGGTTGAATCTATCGTTTTAACCAATAAAGCGCTGATAAGCACCCAGGCTGTCAATATGGCGCTTGAGCATAATATTGATCTGATTTTTCTTGATTCATTCGGCGATCCCGTGGGGCGAGTCTGGTTTTCCAAAATGGGCAGCACCACATTGATCCGGCGAAAGCAGCTTGAAGCATTGGCAAACGGTATCGGAATTGAGCTCGCCATGGAAATGGTGAAAAAGAAACTCGACAATCAAGCCCGGTTTTTAAAAAAGCTTATGTATTCCAGGCCCGGCAGGGAAGAGATATTTACCGATCCGCTAAGAATCATTGAAGGGGCGGACGCCGGCCTCAACGTGCTGGACACTGACCAGCCGGACATCGCCAACAGCATCATGGGGCTGGAAGGCACGGCTGGCCGCGCCTTTTTTCAATGTATCGCCGGCATTATGCCCGAGAAGTATCAGTTTCTCGGTCGCTCCCGGCGGCCGGCCAAAGACCCGTTTAACGCGGTCTTGAATTATTGTTACGGCATTCTGTACGGCAGGATCGAAAAAGCCTGCATGCTGGCCGGGCTTGATCCGTATATTGGTTTTCTTCATGCAGACAATTACAACAAAAAATCCCTGGTGTTTGATTTGATCGAGCCATTCCGCATATTCGCGGAACAGACCGCCATTTATCTTTTCACCGGGAAAAAAATTAAAGACGAATATTTCGACTTTAAGGACCGCAGCGTTGGTCTCAACCAGACCGGAAAACCCGTTGTGATCGAAGCCATGAACAAACACCTGGATGAAAGCGTCCGCTACCGGCGCCGCAACGTCAAACGAAAACATATTCCCCAGCATGAAGCCCATCGGCTGGCGAATCTGCTGCTGGCCGAAGAAGCTGAACAACGCCCGGAATGGTTGGATGTTATTGAGTTCTGAAAAATGAAAGGGGGCACATGTCCGTCTTAACCTGGATTATTTATGACATCGTGGAAAACAGACCCCGCACCCGCCTTGCAAAGATATGCAAGCAGTTTGGCCTTCAGCGGGTTCAAAAGAGCGTCTTTCTCGGCAAACTCGAATCCAACCGTTTTGACGAACTGACCCAGCAATGCCTGGACCTGATTGATGAAAACCAGGACAGTGTCTACATCTTCCCCTTCTGCCAGGAAGATTTCAAAAACATCAAAGTCCTCGGCCAGGGATTTGATAAAAAATATGTCAACGAGGAGGTGCTGGAAAAATTTTTTTGAACCTGAATGGTATCGTTTATAAATTTGAAGGGGAGAATATCCATGGATGAACGGTTGTCCATCCTCGAGGTCACAAATTGTGACCTCCAATAGCGAAAACGGGGGTTGTGATACCCACCATTTACATCCGCAGAGCAGGTTGATGCCACTGAGGCGTTCATGAGCATATCACAAATTGTGACATCATCTCCCTTAAAAGAAATATATAATTTTAGTTTACGATTTTGGTAAATCATAAACTAAAATTATGCATAAGGATTTCCAGCAGAGAAAAAAGAAATGCCCCTACATAAGGGGCGTCGGCTCAATGATACTCTCATTGAGGGAGCATTATCGAATATATAACAGTATTATATCGCAAGCAAGGCAATGATGAAAATATCGACTTTAAAATTGAACCATGTGCCGTTAAATCCAACCCAGATTCATAAACTCAGGGGTTATGTGGGACATATGTTTAAAGATTATGATTTGATACATAATCATGATTTAAAAACCGGTAAACAGATATACCGGTATCCCCTCATTCAATTCAAGTTAATCGAAAAAACGCCGGTGATCCTCGCCGTAACAGACAAAGCCATCGAGATATTCACGGAAATTTTTATGAAACTGGACGAGATCCGCATCGACGATGCCACTATCCCGGTGCATGAAAAGGACTTGCAGGTTGAAACAGCGGACTTCGGCTACGCTGATGAAACATTCATGTATAAATTCGTATCACCCTGGATCGGCCTGAACCAAAACAATTACCAGAAGTATGCCATGACCGGAACCCGGGCAGATAAAACCGCCATATTAAAGCGATCCATGACCGGCAATATTCTCTCCATGGCAAAGGGCCTTGGCTGCTGGCTGGAAAAAGACCAGCAGATCAAGCTCGATCTTCAGCTCAAAGAAAAACCCGTTACCCTGAAAGGCAAAACCATGATCGGGTTCACCGGCATCTTTAAGACCAACTTCATAATTCCCGATTATCTGGGCATCGGCAAATCGGTTTCAAGAGGGTTTGGTACAGTGAAAACAATGAGATAGTCTTTAGATGCCTCAAGTTGAGGCAAAGCAGATAGGCGCCAATGACGTTCACAGAATACAGAAAAATTTTCAGAGATGAATAATAGAAATCATAAGCTTATCATAAATTGTAACATCCTCCGGGATCAAACATGGCAAATCAAAAAATAATTCAAGAAGCAATCAATGCCAACAAAGACGGCAAGCTGACCTTATTCGATTTATCATCTTTTATGCGTGGCCCCTCGCTTTCTGAAGTCTATAACAACATAGACAGAACAATGGAATTCTTCTCCGTGTATGTTGCTGTTGAACCGCTTAACGATAATCTCTGGACTGATGAACGATATGTTGAAAAAGAAGAAGTACTATTATGCTCTCTTGTTGAAGAAAAAAGCCGCCGATATTGGATCGACAGGCAGCATGAACATTTTAAGCGTATTGATGAGCAAATGGATGCCTTAAGAGATGACCATCAATTCAGCAATTTGGGGGAAGGCGAATTGCGCGATGCTGCCATCGATTACTTGAGCCAGGAAGTTTATCCGCAAATGATTGAACTGCTTAAGGCGGAATTTCAGAATATCTACGGAGATAAATGGAAAGAATACTGGGAAAAGGAAGATCCATACAAAGTGCGAATTGAACATCGATATCACCGGCGATACGATATGCCGCCACCTTTCTGCCACCGGGACACTCGCAATAGATGGCAGCAGTACTATTTTGCTAAAGACAAAAACAATATATTCCGCTACGTCCAGATCGGCTCTGGCAGCAGTGAGCAGCGATACAGGCACGGTTTTTACGGTCATCTGTTTGCCCTGCTCAATGCTCCAAACCCGGTCCCAACCTATTACGACTATGATGAACACAATAATTTTAAATTCAAAAGAAAAGAAGATAGCCTGTGGCTGAACCATTTTGATTTGAATGGAAATTTTGAGATTGATTATGAAGAAAGTAGCAATATCCTTAAACACATCCATTTTATAAAAGATAAAAACTAATATTACTCGAAGAAAGAACGCTAAAAAAGAGAGGCAGTCCATGAGTTTGGCATATAAGTTATGGAAAATTGGGAATGTGTTGACCGAAGAGGATATCTGGGATGCCATGATGGATCATGGAATTCAAGCAGATGATGACGATATCCAATACGTCAATATCGACCTGACTGTTACGGATAAAAGGGTTACGGCTATCTCATTAAACAGGCAATCGATTTCTGGTTCCAGGCTTTTTTTAACGAAAAAAATAGGTGGCACGAGCAATTCATATTATTTATACCCTAACCTCAATCTACAGAAAAGTTTTGTCAAGGAGAAGGTTGGTCTGCTCGTTAATACTTTGAAATACGGGATGATGCAATTTACAAACGATCAAAACAAGAATATCCTTGAGTTGGTGCTATCGGAACTTGAAGACATAAAAAACTATATTGAAAGGGCTGAAGTTGAGAAGCAAATAGCTGATTTCTCGAAACGCAGAGATTTGCAAGGGGAGGAAGCGCTCAGCGATAAAGACCTGGAGAAAACAAACAAAGGTATTGAAAAATTAGAAAAAAAACTTTCAGAGTTATTAAAAGATCAGGAGCACTGGAATCAGTCCTTGTTGAACGTTTGTACCGAAATTGTAAAATTACCCAAATCCGATTATTTGGTCTGGCTTTCTTTGAACGGAAAAACTTTTTATGAATTGATGCCTGAAATCAAGGATAGCTGGTATAACAAACCAGTAATAGCCGAAAATTTGAAAAATGGCTTCGACGCTTTTACGAACTGCGAAACGGATATTGGGTACAGGCCGGAAGTAAAGGTTTTTTCCTACGATCAGTATCACGACAGTATGAACCATCGGCTGATTGACAATCTGCCTCTGTCTTTAGAAAGCGCCAGAGCTATAAAATTTGCCTGGATGTATCTGGTCCACAATTTGGTTTTTTACTTTCATGCGCTGGAATATGTTTTGATCCCCAATGTATTGACGGATGATCCGGATGTGTACCGGACCGTGCTGAACCGTTTCCAGCGGGCCAACAAAAAGTCCTCAGAAAAACATGCCCTTCTTAAAGAACATAGTGCGCAAGAAAAGAAACTGGATAAGGAAATTGATAAGATTGCCCGGAAAAAATCAGGGAAAAATAAAGAGAAGCTTGATGAACTGACGAAGCAGCGGCAGGAGCTTCAACAGCATATCGACGGGCTGGACACCGGTTTGATCGGAGAACTTGATGAGCAGATCGAAGAGGTGGGAGACCTGAAGCATTCGATGACCATCGACTATCTTTTTACAAAAATTAACCGGACCAATCTTTCCTTTGAGATTAAAGGCGTAATCGAAGATTTAATCCCCAGCAGGATACGGACCGTTAGACTGGAAATGATGGAACATCGCATCAATGATCGGGTTAAACTGGGGCGGAGAAATCCCGATGAAGTGCTTCTTCAGGATTACTTTCACAGAAAGGAGCTATTGTGTGTGATCAACCGCTCACAGCAGAACAATGCAAACATTATCTTACAGGAGAAACTCTATCTGGCACGGCTTTTGTTGACCGACATGACGATTGATCTGGATGCGTTGATGGCACGTTTTGAAGAGAATCGGCTTTATGGCTACAACATGAAAAAACGGTTAAATAAGCAAGGAGTTTATCAATGGATCGAAAATCCCCGGCAGTTCGTGCGGGATGATGATGCTATTTTCAACTTTCTTAAACGCTTGGAAAAAATAAAAGGAAAGGGATTATGGAACAGGAACGCATAAGTTTTTCAACGTATCTTGAAGAACGTATCCGGGATGATGAATTGGGCTTTTTCAGCCATCCCGTGATTCAGAAGGCCTATTACACGGGAGGATATGCCAAAGCCATTATTTTAAGCTCATATATGTCGGAAGTGAGCAAGAACAACCAGACCTTTAAGAACTGGTTGTCCAATCAGATTATTAATACTCAAAATTTGGATCGTATCTTTGAGATGGCGTTCCGCTTTGAACAGAAACTGAAGCTACGATTAAAGAACGATTCCGAAGTGAGGGAACTGGCGCATAGTGTCCCGATCACCAAAGCGCCGGGGATGTCCAGCGCTAAAATTTCTTTTGCTTTTGTCGCGGGTTTTGATGATTACGGTCGTTTTGTTGCCGAAAATAAAACACAAAAAAAAGATGCTGGGAAGGAGGATGAATAATGGACAACCAGGTGAGACAGAGTGAGATTCTTTTTATGTGGGATGCACGGCTTTGTAACCCTAACGGGGATATGAGCATGGATAACGCCCCACGGTTTGATGATGTGGATGAAAAGGCCATTGTCAGTGACGTGAGAGTGAAGCGGACCATCCGGGACGATCTGCAATATCGGAAGGATCAACGTATTTTTATCAACAACGAAGAGATTGTTAAAAATGGGCTGAAAGCGGAAAAACGTTTTGATCAGCTTAAGAGCGACTTGTCGGGAAAAGACGAAAGCGATGTGTTTCTGTCGTGTATTGATAACCGGCTGTTTGGCGGCGTGGCCCCGAAAAGCGGCCTCCAGCTTGTGGGTGCCGTACAATTCGGATGGTCGAAATCCCTCAATAAAACGGAAACCGTTTTAAAGCAGGGAACCGGCGCTTTTGCCACGGAAGACAAGGAAAGCAAAGACAATAACAGAGAAAAAGCAAGATACAGTAAAACATTCAGGGTGGACAACTACATTCCCTATGGTCTGTTCGCCCTTTACGGATCGGTCAACCGTATCCACGCACAGCGCTGTCTGACCACGGAAGAGGATGTTCAAACCATGCTCGATTCCATGTGGCACGGGACGAAATTCCTCAATACACGAAGCAAGCAGGGGCAGAAGCCCCGGTTCCTTCTGAGGATTATTTACAGGGACGACAGCAAATATTTTGTCGGACTCCTGGATGAACTGGTCCGGCTGGAGAATGGGGACAACAGCGAAAACCTTCGTGAAATCAATGAGGCCAAGATCGATTTCAGCCGCCTTGTTCAGGCCATTGAAAAAGCCAAAGATCAGATTGAAAAAGTCACCATTGTTCTGGACGAATCCATGGCCAAATACAAAGAGGATTTTAATAGATTTGATTTTGTCGAATATATCGATGATATGACCATTCTGACCGAAGAGGGCTGATCTATGTTTGGATTTAAACTGTGGTCCGGGTTCGGGGCGTTCAGGGATCCTTTGACCATTACTCAGAACTTGACCTTCAGCATCCCGCCGAAAACAACCATTGGCGGTATGCTGGCGGCGGTTCTGGGGATGGATTATCAGGATTATTTTGATGATCCGGAGTTTTTTGATTTTGGGTATTCCCTGATCCTTTTAAATCCGGTTCAAAAAAAGAGTTTTGCCCAGAACTATATCGAGGATTATACAAAAAAATCGGCTACTCGTCTGGATGCAATGCTGAAAGTCAGATCTTCGGAAAAAAAACTTTCCGATTATGAAAAGCAAAAACGCGAAATTGAAGCTAAAGAGGCTATTGGTGAAAAAGAACAGAAGGAAATTTTAATTCTGGACAAAAAGATAAATAGTTCTCAAAAGGCGTTGATCAAGGCCAGGAATGATTGGATGAGAAAATCTTCTGAACGGTACACCAAATCCAAACCCATTTTCAGGGAGCTTTTGATAAATCCCGCTTTTCTTGTGTTTATTCATGAGTTTAAATTTGAAACCGACATTGTGAAACGCATGAAGAACCATGAAAGCGCCTATCCGTTATACATGGGAAACAGCGAATTTGCCGCAAATTACAGGTTTGTGGAATGCGTCTCATGGAGATCGAAAGAGGTGACCGAGCTTTCTTCCTTTACAGGATTTACGGATAAGATCACATTTGAACCAAACAAAAAATACACCAGCGTCTATGCAGCCACACGGACAGTGGGGCACCGGGAATATAGGGATTTCAAGCATGTGGTGGTGTGCGATAAACCCATACGGCTTTCGGCCGCCATTGCAGGTTATGAAATATCCACGGAGTTAGGGAGGCATGGGTGTGACTTTATTTGATCTGCCGGACGGGGTTTACTCCCATCCCGGAGAGTACCCACTCAAAACCCATGTCTTCAACATAGCCGAATCCTTTGATGATCCGATACATAAAAAAGCGGCTTTTTGTCATGATCTCGGAAAGCTGAACAGAGATTTCCAGGACAATATCAACAGGGGAGGACCGCTTCCGTTTCATGCCCATGCCGGGGCTTTCTTTTTTTTGGCCTATGCCGGAATGGAAATAGACCGTGATGCTTTTGGTGTTTTCCTTTCGATTCTTAAACATCATGGTGATCTTCCCGATGTCCAGACGCTGGCTGACGATCTGATGGATGATGAGACGATCAGATATGATCATCCTGAAATATCGAACGCCATCCAACAGATTCAGAATCACATTGGTATCCGGGTCGATTTTGATCTGGAAGACATATGTGAATTATTCGATCATGAACCATTCGTGAAAACATACGGTCTGAAAGGGTTATCCTGCTATTTCAGGATAAAGGAAATATTTTCAAGACTAATTTTTGCTGATAAGTACGAAGCCATTTTCAGAGATCGTTTTGAAGAAGGGCCGGCAATGGATTTTGACCGGCCTTTGAATTCATTGTCGGAATTGCTCAGCAAAAAGGTCAATGAATTATCACCAGTCCGCAATGAGGCCAGGGCTGATGTGATGACGTCGTTCAATGCGAATAATGAAAAGCGGATTTTTTTTCTGGAAGCCCCAACCGGAATCGGCAAGACATTTACATCCCTTCAACTCGCCCTCTCCTTTGCAAAACAGAAAAACAAAAAAAGGGTTATCTGCGCTCTCCCCATGACATCCATCATTGACCAGACCCACATGGAGTATGCCAAGATTATTGACGAGGATGTTCTCCTGAAGTTTCATCATTTGATGAAAACCAAGGTATATCTGGATGATGATCGGGAAACGGAGAATGAACGATCATTTTATTGTCAGAAAAATGATTTCCTAGCGGCTTCCTGGAGTCAGGACCGGGTGATCGTTACTACTTTCAATCAGGTCCTGAACGCTATTTTTTCAAATCGCAACCGAGATCTGATCAAATTCTGGACCTTGAAGGATTCTGTGATCATTTTTGATGAAGTTCAGGCAATTCCGCGTATTCTACTAAGAGATTTCGCACAAACTGTCAAATACCTGACCCAGGCGCTGAATATGGATGTCATCCTGATGTCCGCAACGGTGCCGGCGCTCAAAGCCATGTTGCCGCAAGATACTTGGTGTAATCTGTTAAGCGAGCGTTATTATGCCATGGATTTCAACAACCGGTACAACCTCAAATTTGACAAGACAATTAATTCGTCGGCAAAACTGGTTGATCGAATTCGTGCCGCAGTGGATCACCACTGCTCTGTACTGTGTGTGGTGAATACAAAGAAACTGGCGCTTGATCTTTATAAACGGGTTTGTGAATCTACCTGCTCGGAGAATGTTTTTCTTCTCAGTACCCTTTTAATACCCAAGCACAGGAAGCGGATCATCAAGGTAATCCGAAAACGATTGGCAAAAAAGCACAAAACCATTTTGATATCTACTCAGGTGATTGAAGCAGGTGTTGATCTGGACTTTGATTTCGGATTCAGGGAATTCGCTCCCTTGTACAGCATCATCCAAACGGCGGGACGTATCAACCGGGAGAACAGGGAGGAGGTTCGACAGTCCGCAACCCTTATAGTGACCGATCAGATCGGAAACACGCCATATCATGATAATGATTTACTCTATAATGATGTTTCCCAGCTTCTTGAAACGCCGATTCGTGAAAATGAGATACTGCCCCGGTTAAAGAGCTATTTTAATACTGCTATTAATCAAACCTGTCCAGACCCTATATTGATAAATGACATTAAAAATCTCAAGTTTCAAACAGTAATGGAAAAATTCGACAGGAATTTCATGAAAGATCTTCCAAATATGTCTTCGGTCTTTATTGAAATCAAAGCGGGGCTTTATGAATGTTTCGTAAATAAACGGAATCGACTGATTGAGCAGATGAAACGGGATGATTTGCCCCTTGAACATATTATGGAGATAAAAAGCCAGCTGAAACAGATCAATAAACGTGTCTCGGCATATATTATTTCCGTTAGCCAAGACGACGTATCAGATTTGCCGGATTTTGAAAATTATAATGGGGTGAAAGTGTGTCAACATTTCCGCGTGGCAGCAGGTGTTTATACGCAAAATAAAGGGTGGACGGCGGGCTCCTCAATATCCCTTCTTTTTTAAAGATGGCCGACTCTGGATAGTTTTATTATGAATTTTTCAATCACCACGAGTCTGATGATGGAGTATGTTTTCTGTCCGCGGTTCACTTATTTTGAATATGTGCTGGATATCCCGCAGCAGGAGGGGCAGCGGTTCAAGGTTGAAAAAGGTCGATCCGTTCATGAAAAAGCGAGAAAGCAGAATCCGGATTATTTGCGGAAGAAGCTGGGGGTGAAGGAAAAGATCAGTGATGTATATCTGGCGTCTGCTGAAACTGGGATACGGGGAATTGTGGATGAGGTTCTGTTTCTGGAAGATGGTGGCGCGGCACCGCTGGATTATAAGTTTGCTGAGTACAAGGATAGAATTTACAAAACCTATCGGAATCAGCTTGTGTTTTATGCCCGGTTGATACAGGAGAATTATAATGTGCCGGTGAATAAAGGTTTTATCGTTTATACCAGGAGCAAAAACAGGCTTGTGGAAGTAGAAATAACAGAAAAAGATTATAAGGAGCTTGACAAGATCATCAATCATCTGAAAGATATTATTCAGGCCTGCAGATATCCCAAGCCCACATCTGTCAAACGCAGGTGCGTGGATTGCTGCTACAAAAATATTTGCGAAAGTACAATTTGAAACGATTTCTATAATTATCATGGACTGTTCTATTTACTCTGGCACAAGAAAAATACCCATAAATGAAAACAAAATTCCATAAAAACGATAATTTTTTGTTCTTTGACAATTTGAATAATGTTCTGTTATTATTAAAATAAATAGGCAAACAGGCTTTCCGAAAGACTTCCAGCAGAACAAGGATTGAAACATGCTGTCATGATATGTCTCCTTGCGTGTTGTTGTCTTTCCGAAAGACTTCCAGCAGAACAAGGATTGAAACTCGTAGATATCCGTATTCTGATCTTCACTGCCTGCGCTTTCCGAAAGACTTCCAGCAGAACAAGGATTGAAACTCAGTCGCGAACGCCAGTCCCGCCCGCCCACGTATTCTTTCCGAAAGACTTCCAGCAGAACAAGGATTGAAACCCGTTTTTCGTATGCCGCGCAAATCACCGCGGACCTTTCCGAAAGACTTCCAGCAGAACAAGGATTGAAACGATTAAGCGCGACCGAATCAACGCCGCCTCGCCGACTTTCCGAAAGACTTCCAGCAGAACAAGGATTGAAACGATTATAGGCCGACGTGCCTTCGCTTTTTTTTCGATCTTTCCGAAAGACTTCCAGCAGAACAAGGATTGAAACACATGACCTG
>JAXHVL010000129.1:0-7915 GCA_034189225.1 Thermodesulfobacteriota bacterium | reverse complement strand
TTTGATTCGTATTCAAGGCGCATCAAAGGGAGCATATCAGGATATATGACCTTTGATGCAACAAAGAATACGGGTCAAAAGACAAGCAAGGCGGGTATATTCGTTTTTTCCGCTTCCCTTACCGCTATTTGTGCTAAACGATCCATTCACATCCTTGTTTTCGATGGAAAGGCGGCTTGCGATATGAAACCCCACCTCACCGGTGCCCACAATAATGATTTTCAACCGTCTGCCTCCCATACATGCTCAGATAAAAAACGGCCCGGATTCAGGCCATGGCTTTTGGACATGCCCGATTATCATAACTTTCTTTCGGGGTAAACGCAACTTTTCAGGTTTTTACCGCTTTTTACGCAAACCGGTTCCATGTTGCCTTCTCCGGCGGAATCCGGTATGATAATTCTTTTGTATTTTTTAAAATTGCCCTTTAGGGTGTGCAATATGCGTATAACGCCAACTTTTGAACTCAGCCTATCCACGCGGATCTTATTCACGCTGTCGCTGCTGCTGCTGCTGACCGCCGGCATTGCGGTTACCGCCATCTGGTATGCGGGCCGGTTCAACAACATGCTCACCGAGGTTGCCGGCCAGCGACTGGAGCTGGTTCAGACCGCCAGAATCATGGAAACCGCGCTTGCCAACCAAAAGGGATTTGTCACCTACTTTTTTCTGGACGGCGACCCCAAATGGCTCAAGGAACTTGCCGCCCATCGCCAGAAATTCCGGGAGGCCCTTTCCACTGCCCTTGATTTTCAGCAGAGCCCGCCCCAGCTTGATATACTTAAAAAAATCAGCCGGCAATATGAAAGCTATATTCTCGCCAAGGACAGGGTGATCGAACTTTACCGCAGCGGCAAAAAAAAGGAAGGAGAAACCCTGCACTGGCGGGTGCGGGAGCAGTTTTTTGCCCTGAACGACCTGTGCATGACCTACCGCCAACGCTGTGAACAATCTATCCATCAAATCCGTGTCGCCGGGAAAGACCAGGTGCGGGAGGTGTGGGGGGTTGCCATCGCCCTGATGGTATTCCAGGTACTGGTGGGTATTTTCCTTGCTTTCAAGCTGTTTTCCCAGATCATCCTTCCTATACGCACCCTCTCCCGCAAAACCACCCATGATAATGAAGTCGTCCGGTCTCCGGACGAGGTGAAGGCACTGAAGCACGGCGTGAACAATCTGATCGACAACATGGACAGGACCCAGAACGAACTGCAGCAGAGCAAAGAAATGCTGGTGAATTCCGAAAAAATGGCCCTGGTGGGCAAGCTGGCGCCGGTGGTGGCCCACAGCATCCGGAACCCCATGACCTCCATCAACATGCGACTATTTTCCCTTCAGCGCAATCTTGACCTTACGGAAACCCAGAAAGAGGACTTCCAGGTGGTGGCCGAAGAAATGCGCCGGCTGGACAATATAGTACAGAATTATCTTGAATTCTCCCGGCCCCACAAGTTAAAAAAGGAAAAACTTTGCATATCCACCGTTATCGACATGACCCTCGAACTGCTTTCATACCGCCTGGATCTCTATAACATCCGCGTCACCCGGCAGGCGGAACACACCGGCGCGCTTATATCCGCCGACCCCGAGCTGATGAAAGAGGTTTTTGTGAATCTCCTGGTCAATGCCTGCGATGCCATGGAAAACGGCGGCGACATCACCATTGCCGAAAAGGAGGTGGTGGCCGACAACATCGGCCGGGCCATGATGGTTCAGGTCATTGACAACGGCCCCGGCATATCCTCGGAAATGCAGGCCCGGGTCCTGGAGCCATTTGAAACCACCAAACCGGAAGGCACGGGCCTTGGTTTGTTTATCGCTACCCGTATTATAAAGGAACACGATGGTGAACTTCAACTGACCTCCAACGAGGGAGAGGGGGCGACATTTACCATTGTCCTTCCGGTCTTCGAGGAGACGTCCTGATGGGTACCATTCTAATCGTTGACGACGATGATCAGTTAAGGGAGAGTTTTTCCCGGCTGCTGATTGAAGAGGGGCACGAGGTCCGAACCGCCCCCAGCGGCGAGGCGGGAATCGAATCGGTAAAAAAGTCGCTGCCTGACCTGGTGGTGCAGGATGTGAAACTGCCGGGAATAGACGGGCTGACCGCATTTGCCCGTATCCGTGAAATCGACGCCAATCTTCCCGTAATCGTGATGACCGCCTTCGGCACCACAGAAACCGCCATCGAAGCCACCAAACTGGGGGCGTTCGACTATATTCCGAAACCCTTTGACATCGCGGACATGCTCCAACTGATTCAACAGGCACTGGACGCCGGCCGGCTCATGCGCTCCCGGGTGGAAATGGGAGCGGGACCGGATGAGGCAAAGGAAGACGCCATTATCGGCAATAGCCGGGCCATGCAGGAAGTATACAAAAACATCGGGCGTGTGGCCGCCACTGACGCCACCGTCCTGATCCGGGGCGAGTCCGGTACTGGCAAGGAGCTGGTGGCCCGGGCGGTTTATCAGCACAGTAAGCAGTCGGACAAGCCATTTACGGTTATCAATTGCGTGGCCCTGCCCGAAACCCTTCTGGAAAGCGAGCTTTTCGGATATGAAAAGGGGGCGTTTACCGGCGCCGCCAACCGGCGCATCGGTAAAATTGAGCAGGCCAACGACGGTACGGTGTTTCTTGACGAGATTGGGGACATGCCCCTGTCCATTCAGGCCAAAATTCTGCGGCTGCTGCAGGAGCAGACCATCGAACGCCTGGGTGGCAACAGGCCAATTCCCGTGGATGTCCGCATTATCGCCGCCACCAACCGCAATCTGGAGCGGTCCATTGAAAACGAAACATTTCGGGAAGACCTGTACTACCGGCTCAAAGTGGTGACCATTTCCCTTCCACCCCTGAGAGAGAGGGAGGAGGACGTGTCTTTGCTGTGTGACTATTTCATGGCCCGGTTCTCCCGGGAGATCGGCATCTACAATCCCGGTATGGCCGACGACGCCAGGTCCGTCGTCAACACCCATACCTGGCCCGGCAATGTGCGTGAGCTGGGCAATACCATTAAAAAAGCCCTTATTTTCAGCCGGGGATACCCCATCCGGCCAGAAGATATATCCCAGGTGCTGTCCGTCCCGACTGAGGGAGATGCCGCCCCCGATGCTGCGGCCGTCACAACAAATCGGAATGCCCCTGTAAACGGCATCGACCGACAATGGGTCCGGCAGATCCTGCAATCCGAATCCCAGAACGACAAGTTCAACCACCTGATCGACCGGTTCACGGGGATCGTCATCAGCGAAGCCCTTCAGCTCACCGGCGGCAACCGCAGCCAGGCGGCCCGGCTGCTCGGACTGGCAAGGCCCACCCTCCTGTCCAAAATCGAAAAGCTCAACCTGACCATTGAAACGAAGGTCCAGAGCGGGGATAATGAATGATACTACGGCCTTTAGGGCTGTACGGAAGCCGGCACACCACGCTGCTTGTTATGTAGTGCCCATCCATAAATTGCTAAGTATTCCTCCTGTTAAAATTTTCGCCTTCCTTGAACTCGACCAAAATATCTAATTTCTGGACGGACACTATTTTAAAAAATTGATCAACTCCCGGTTCAGGCGCTCGGGGCGTTCCAGCGGCATGAGGTGACCTGCTTTTTCGATCAGCGACAGTGAGGCATTCGGCATCAGTCCCAGGTAGCGCAGCCCGAGTTTCGGGGGAACCACTTCATCGTTGATCCCCCAGACCAGAAGGGTGGGGGCGGTAATATCCGGAATCCGGTCATCCACAAAATCATGAAACAGGGCCTCATGGGTCAGCTTGACACTGGCCAGCCGATTTCTCCGTGAAGCAAATGTAGTGCCCATCAGCTGATCAATGAAAAACTCATCCACCGGGCTGTCCGGATGGTACATGCACAGTTTCGTGGCGGCTGTGACCGATGTACGGCTGGCAAGCATCAGGGCCATGCCGTCCAGATTCAGAAACCGGCCGGCCCGCAGATACCAGGGGAGCAGCCGGGGGTTTTCGGAAAAACCGGCCGCACTCAGCAGGACAAGCTTATCCAGCCGTTCCGGCGCGGCAAGCGCGATCTTGGTGGCAATATGGCCGCCCAGAGAATGACCAATAATGCTGGCACGTTCAAGGCCGAGCCGGTCCATCAGCGCCAGTACCCATCGGGCCTGATTGTCTGTTGAGTAAGAAATATCATCGTTCAGGGGCTTGTCGGAATAGCCGCACCCGATGAGGTCCACCGCGACAACCCGATGGTTTTCCGAAAGGGCCGGAATCTGCTTCTGCCAGAATCCCGCAGTACAGAGCCATCCGTGAATCAGCACCACCGGACTTCCGGAACCGGCTTCAATATAATGCATATTGAGATTGGCATCCACCGCCACCCGGCCGGCAGTGATTTCCGTGTGCTGTTGAATCGGTTCCAGCATTTGCCCCTTGGTGTATGGCGCCGTACAGCCGGCTATCCATACCAGGCCGGTCACCAAAAGGAACAGACCGACAACCGCAGAAACGGAACGTTGTTTTTCAGGTATCCTGTCAGATATTGATTGCATGTTTCCTCCCCTTGATATGCTGTTTTGTTCTTCACCGGTTCATTGTGACGGATTAATACCGGTTTTCAGGAATTTTGTCAAGCGGCTGGGGCATCAGGCGTCAATCTTCCATAAAACCGTTTTGTTTCAGGCGGATACGAAATGCCTTTACATTTAAAATACCGAACCGTATCTTATTCGATTAAAAGGAGGCATCATGGCAAACTGGCAGAAAACCGGATGTGAATGGCTGGGACACCATCCGGCCGTGGTTTGAGAATTTTGACGCCGAAGCCGCCATTGCAGTCTGCGGGCTGGATTCCGCACAGGTTCACGACCTGTGCCGGCTGATGACGTAACGGCAGTGGGGGGGTGCATCCGGACCTGGGCCTGTTCATGGGCCGGCACTCCACGCTCAATTCCTATCTGCTGATGATTCTTCAGCTGGTCTGCGGCCGAGTACTGGTGCCCGGCGGCAACATCGTGCCCGGCATGGTCATGCCCATGGGCTTTCACGCCGATGAACGGGACGAAAAAACATGGCGGACCGTGGCCACCAATATGCCCCCGGCCGCGGCCGGGGCTTTCCCGCCGGCGGTGCTGCCCGAGGAAATTCTCACCGATCATCCGGAACGGATCCGGGCCGTGTATGTGAGCGCCTGCAACCCCCTGCGATCCTATCCGGATACCACTGCCTATGAAACCGCCTTTGGGAACCTGGACCTGCTGGTGGTCAACGAGATCGTCATGAGCGAAACCGCCCGATTGGCCCATTATGTGCTGCCGGCCTGCTCTTTTTACGAATCCGATGATGTGACGTTCTTCCCCATGTCCTACCCCGGGGTGTACCTTCAGCTGCGGCGGCCCATTCTTTCCCCGCCCGGGGAATGCCGGGAACTGGCCCACATATTTACCGATATCGCGGACAAGCTGGGGATAATACCGGAAATTCCGGATGAACTGCACCAGGCAGCCGCTTGCGACCGGCTTACGTTCGGCGCCGGGCTGATGGAATGGGCGGGGACCGAACCATGCGCCCTGGCGGCCATGCCTTTTGTCCTGGCGAAAACCCTGGGCCGGCAATGGGGCAGCCCCCACCTGGCCGCTCTGTGGGGCCTATTGATGACCGCGCCCAAAGCCTTATATAAAAATGCCGTGCGGGCGGGGTTTGATCCTGGACCGGACCTGGGCGACCGCCTGTTTCAGGCAGTAATCGATAACCCCCAGGGCCTGTGGGTGGGAAAGGCGGATAATCCCATGGCCGCAGTTAAAACCGACTCCGGAAAAATCGAGGCCCATATTCCGGAGCTGGCCGAAGCGGTCCAGGCCCTGGATGCGGCGACCGAAGGCGATGCGCCGAAGATGCCGGCGGAGTTCCCCCTTGTATTGAACGCCGGCCGGCACATGAAGTACAACATCAACACCCTGATGCGCACCCCGGAATGGAATAAAGGCAAACGGGCCTGCACCGTGGCCGTCAGCCCGGAAGACGCCGACCGCCTGAGACTGGCCGATGGCCAGACCGTACGGGTCACCACCAGTGCCGGGAGCGAAACCGGTGAACTGGAGGTGAACGACCAGGTCCGGCCGGGCATGGTGCTGATTCCCCACGGATTCGGGCTGATCTATGACGACAGCGTATACGGCATCAACGTGAACCGCCTGACCCGGAACACCCACCGCGACCCGCTCACCGTTACCCCCCTGCACCGGTTCGTGCCCTGCCGGGTAAAAGCGGCCTGAGAATTATGGTTTTACATGTTGTTATGCTTGACAACATGCAAAGGTGTTGGTATGCTAAACAACATGGGTGCCAGGCTATTACTTTCCGACAATATTTTTGTGGAAATAATCGTTTGGCAATTATCTTCACCCCTTGCCAGAAGCCGCCACCGGTTCAAATATCGACTGGCGCTTGTTGTGAACGGCACTTGTGTCATGCGTTACGATAATGAAGCGGGCAAGGGTGACCACAAGCATATCAGCGGCCATGAGAGGCCATATCAGTTCACCACGCCAGAGGCTTTGCTGAATGACTTCTGGAACGATGTCAACAACTGGAGGGTTTAACAATGCGGACCGTTACACTGGGGCTTGCTTCCCGAAAAAAAGTTAATGAACGTGTCGGCAGGGCATTTGAAGGCAAATACCAGGGGGATTTCATCAGCTTTGCATCCCCTGAAACCCTTTTTAACGTACTTGCCGGCAGGCGATGGGAACTGCTTGAAATCATGACCGGACAGGGGCCGATAGCCATCCGGGAAGCGGCGCGCCGTCAGGGCCGTGATGTTAAAGCCGTCCACAGCGACGTGCAGCGTCTTCTAAAGGCCGGATTATTATACAAGACCGATGACGGGCGGATTGAATTTCCTTATGACGAAATCCATGTAAATTTCATGCTGGAAGCGGCCTGAGAATTTAATCCACAATAGTTGCCGGGTCAATTTTCAGCCGGATCCGGCCGCTGCTGTCCAGGATAAAAATCAGAAAATGGTTGGCCAGGGCATCCTCGGCCAGTTCCTTGAAAAAAACCGCCTGGATCTCATATTTTCCCCCCGGTTCCCGTGGCAGGTTGAGGAAACAGTCATGGGCGTCCTCCTTGGTATAAAATGCCGGAATATATGAAATGCCGGCCGCCTCATCGCTGTATCCCAGAAAAACATCGCGGCCGTCCGTGGTGTGCACCACCACGAAGACCCAGTCATTGGGAGCGGGTTGGGTTGTCATGTTATTTCCCTTATCATTGTGTCATTATCTGTCAGTGAACGGTTAAATCCGAAACAAGCTCAAGCACTCCCTCTGCCGTGAAAAAATAAAGCTTGTGCCCCCTGAATCGACCGGCCGCATCGCCTTCCTCACCGGCGATCACGGGCACGATCTCGAAGGCCGTTACATCGTGCCATTGATCCCGGACCTGAATGCGGGTCACCACGCCCTGGTCATTGACCTGATGGGGTATCTCATAAGCCTTCAACACCATCACCGCAAAATTGTTTTTCTGCTTCACAACGGTGTCCGCCCGCTGCTGCAACGCCCGCAGCCTGCCGGACGTTTGTTGCTGCGCCTGTGATATTACCGGGAGCATCAGTGTCAGTCCCAAGACTAAAATAATTATTCGTTTCATGGCATACTCCTTTCTATATTTTATATACCATTTGCAGAATTCGGGCAATATGCCGATAAGGGGAAAAAGCAGGGTCCTTATTAACATATACGAAAGCGACAGATATGCTTGGCAAACGTGGCGATGTATAAGGGCCACATCAGTATCATCTGGTTGATACGTCCAAAAAAATTAGTATCGTTCAAAAGTGTTGGCACGGCATTTATTTGAAGCCTCGGAGACTTAAACGCTTTATTGCAATTTTTATTATAGGCACGGTATGAGCAGGGGGCATCATGAGCGAGAATGGGCC
>JAXHVL010000128.1:0-5386 GCA_034189225.1 Thermodesulfobacteriota bacterium | reverse complement strand
TCAAAAAATAACTGTTACATTCGGTTGCCGCTTCATCCCGTCCAGCGGCGTTGCGCTCCTTGCGACATAGACTTACTATGCCTCAGTCGCGCGCCTTGCCGGACGGGCGAATCGACAACCTTGGTGTGACACACTTATTTTCTGACAGACCCTTAGTCAGTGGGGTGGTCCTCATCGCTTGTATCAGCAGGGATACCGGGTTTGTTTTTACTTGACGCCGGCTGCCTATAAAGGGTCAGAAATTTTTTAACGCCCCCGCCGATGAGCAGGATTCCCATGATATAAAAACAAAGATGTATAAAAAAAGCGGTAGTGGAATCGCCGGCGATGCTGTCGAGGGTGGAACCCTGCTGGAAAGTCCGTAAAAATACGCCCACACCGGCAACAACAAGTAAACCGGCCCAGAGGGTTTGAAATGATGACCTCTTATGTTGCATAAAAGTACGATTCCTAATTATAAAGTAAAGAGGGTATAGCTGTCAAGACCATCTGCCGCTATAATATTTGCTTTTTCCTCCAAAATTATTTATAATCTGTAATAAATATAACAGAAATAGTGGAGAAAAGCAAAAATGTTTTTTTCTGTGGACAACACCATCGCCGCCCTCCGTGCCTTCGGGAAGAAAATGCAGGTGATTTCCAACAATATTGCCAATGTCAACACTGATGGATTCAAGCGCAGCCGGGCACATCTGGTAAACGACAAAAACGACGGGGTCACCGTCACCATCAGCCGGGAGGGTGCGGCGGAGACCCCGGCATCCGATCCTTCCGAAGGACAGAACGCGACCCCTTCGAATGTATCCCTGGCCGAGGAAGTTCCCCAGAGTATCGCCACGCAGCGATACTACGAGGCCAACGTTAAAACGCTGAAGGTCAAGGATGAAATGACGAAGTCGGTGATCGATATCATCGAATGATAATGCCGTCAATGACCGCTTTGGCGCTCCCCGCTTCAGTGCCCGTGTTTTTTTTATTCAGTTTTATTGACAACCTGGTATTTACATCGTAAGATAGGTTAACCTTTACGTAAGCGTTACCCCTAAGGGACTTGAAAGTAACTGGAAAGTATTTCACTATACTTGTATTATTCAAAATGTCAGGTTGCAGGAATGCAAAGAAGGGGAGATTATAGAATGGAGAAAGAATCAAGCGGGCGCATAGCGCTTTCAGAAAACAAATCCAAGGCATTGTTAAAAGGATACGGCATTCCGGTGATCGCGGAGCATGTTGCGCAGGATGCCCGGCAAGCATCAGAATTCTCTGAAAAAATAGGTTATCCCGTTGTTATAAAAGGACTGGGGGCAAGTCTTCTCCATAAAACAGAAGCAGGGCTGGTCCATCTGAATCTTCAGACCCCGGACGCCATTGAACGGGCCTGCGAGACAATTAAAAAAAACGCCGGTGATCAACTGGAGGGTTTCCTTGTTCAACCGCACCTCGAGGGGAAGCGGGAATTTGTTGCCGGCCTGTTTTATGACAGCATTTTCGGGGCGGTGGTCATGTTCGGCCTGGGCGGTATTTTTACGGAAGCCTTATCAGATGTAAGCTTCCGGATCGCACCTCTCACTGCAGCCGATGCCGGTGAAATGATCGATGAAATCCGCGGCAAAAAGCTTCTGGCGGATTTCCGCGGCGAAAAGGCGGCAGACCGGCAGCAGCTCATTGACACGCTGATGGGCCTTTCAGAGCTGGCAGGCAACGAACGGGATGTAAAGGAAGTGGATATCAACCCGCTGCTTGTTACACCGGAAGGCCGGGTTTGTGCCGTCGATGCACTCGTGGTCAAGGGCGGACAGGCAACGGATGAAACGTCCCCCTGTCAGGCCCCGTATGTACCCGTTGATCCCCGGCGGCTGGGGGAACTTTTTTACCCCAGATCCATTGCCTTTGTCGGTGCATCCGGGCGAATGGGGAAATGGGGGCACTCCCTTTTTACCAACACCTTGAGCAATGGGTATGAAGGGGACGTGTATCTGGTGAATCCCAAGCGTGACCGGATTGCCGGCCGCCCCGTGTATCTTTCAGTAACCGACATTCCCGGGGATGTGGACCTGGCGGTCATTACCGTGCCCGCACAACTGGTGCCGGGCTTGATGCCGGATTTAAAGGCCAAGGGCATTAAAAACATGCTGCTGATCACCTCCGGGTTCAGGGAAACCGGAGAATCGGGTCGGGCGCTTGAAGAAGAAGTTGTCAAGCAGGCAAGAGCGGCCGGTATTCTGATGGTGGGTCCCAATACAATGGGAATATGCAATCCGCATATTAAGCTTTATTGCACGGGTACACATGTATGGCCCGCACCCGGGGGAATTTCCATGATTGCCCAGTCCGGTAACATGGGCGGTCAGCTTCTTCAGTTTGCCGAACAGCAGGATATTGAGATTCGTGCCTTCAGTGGCTCCGGCAACGAAGCCATGGTGACCATAGAGGATTACCTGGAAGCATTCGAAGTTGATGCGCTGACTGAGATTGTCATGCTGTATATTGAAAGTGTAAAAAACGGTCATCGGTTTCTGGAAAGCGCCAAACGGGTTTCCATGAAAAAGCCCATTGTGCTCTTAAAAGGGGGACAGACCGATGAGGGGCGGAAGGCGGCGGCAAGTCATACCGGCGCCATGACCTCGGATGCAAAGGTGTTTGATGCGGTGTGTAAACAGTCCGGTATTGTCAAAGTGGATCATCCCATGGATATGCTGGATTTATCGGCCGCCTTTTCATCGCTGCCGCTGCCCCAGGGCAATCGCATCGGCATTATGACCCTGGGCGGCGGATGGGGGGTGGTGGCCTCCGATCTGTGCGCGAGCTATCAATTGAAGATCCCGGCCCTGTCCGACCCCCTCATGAAACGGTTTGATGAGCTGCTGCCCCCATACTGGAGCCGGGCCAACCCCATCGACCTTGTGGGTGAAAATGACAATTCCCTGCCCCTTATCGTTCTTGAAGAACTGATGAAGTGGGACGGCTGCGATGCCGTCATCAACCTGGGAATACTGGGCCGGCGGCTCATGACGAAACGGGTCGCCAGGTCCGCGGCCATTGATCCTACTTACAACCAGGAATTTTTCGACCAGGTGATCGGGGCCATGTACGATTTTGAAAAACAGTATATTGAACACGTGGTTTCCCTGATGGACCGGTATCAAAAACCCATCATCGGTGTCAGCATCATGACCGATGAAACTGAAGACAAAACGCTTTATAAGGTTGATGGCAGCAACTATAAAGGCGTATTTTTCCCCACGCCCGAACGAGCAGTAAAAGCTTTAACGAAGATGCATGATTACCGGCGTTTTCTGGTGCGATAAGGCAGCATATGGAAAAGCATGAGATCATTCGGGGATTACTGACCCGAATTTATGGAGAGGCGGAAGGCCGACGCGCTTTTTCGGCCATTAAGCCGGTAATGGACCGTTTTACGGCAAGGCAGTCCCGAAAGACTGAATTCTTTTCCCATGCGGATGCGGTCCTGATTACTTACGCAGATAGTCTGATTGCGCCGGATCATTCACCATTGTTTCTCCTTTCTTCATTTTTAAGAGATTATCTCAACGATACCTTTTCCGCAGTTCATATACTGCCATTCTTCCCTTATTCGTCGGATGACGGGTTTTCCGTGATTGATTTTTTCACGGTTAATCCCGGACTTGGGGACTGGGCGGATATCCGGCGCATCGGTCGGCAGCTTGATCTTATGGTCGATTTCGTGTTGAATCATATTTCCTCGCAGAGTCAATGGTTTCATAACTATCTGAACAATGAGGCGGATTTTGCTGACCTTGTGATTGAAGCCGATGAGCATGACGATCTTTCAATGGTGGTTCGTCCCCGCACTACGCCGCTATTGCATGCCTTTAAAAAAGCCGATGGTTCGGTGGTCAATGTATGGACCACCTTCTCCCGGGATCAGGTCGATCTGAACTACCAGAGCCCGCGCGTGCTGTCCCGGATGCTGGAAGTGCTTCTTTTTTATGTAGAGAACGGGGCCTCGATTATTCGAATGGATGCGGTTGCTTATCTATGGAAGGCCGCCGGAACCAGTTGCATTCATCTTCCTCAGACTCATGACGTTGTCAGGCTTTTTCGTGCCATATTGGATGAAATCGCACCGGATACGGTAATTATAACGGAAACCAACGTTCCCCATCATGAAAACATCAGTTATTTCGGCAATGGTTTTGATGAGGCGCAGATGGTGTACAATTTCACTTTGCCCCCGCTTTTGCTTTACACCTTTATCAAAGCCGATACGAGCGAACTGACCCGGTGGGCGGCGAGCCTGGAAACGCCTTCGAACCGGACGACCTTTTTTAATTTTACCGCTTCCCATGACGGTATCGGCGTACGCCCGCTGGAGGGCATTCTTTCTGAAAAGGAAATTGACCTGCTGGTTCAACAGACACGGGACAATAACGGCGAAGTATCCTATAAGACCGGCCCCTGCGGGCAACAGATCCCTTATGAACTGAACACCACGTACATGGATGCACTCAGCAGCCCCGACGATGATGATGCGACTCGTGCCGATCGTTTCCTGGCATCTCAGGCCATACAACTGGCATTGCCGGGTGTGCCGGGTGTTTATATCCACAGCCTGTTCGGAACACGAAACTGGCTCGACGGCGTACGGCAGACGGGACGGGCACGCACCATCAACCGGAAATCCTTACCGTTTGAAGATGTGGTAAAAGTCATTCGAACATCCGGCTCGCCGGAAAACAGAATATTTTCAGCATATGTGCACATGTTAAAGACGAGAAGGCGCCAGCCGGCTTTTCATCCCAATGCGGGCTTTGCGGTGCTTTCACTGTCATCCGCCATCATGGCCATCCACCGGCAGTGTGACCAACAGGCGATTCTGGCCCTCACCAATGTTGCGAACGAATCGCTCACCGTTTCCCTGGCCGATTTCGCTACGGATAAAACATCTCGGCTTACCGATCTTTTATCCGGAAAACCGCATGCCAGCGGCACTATCAGCCTTGCACCGTTTCAGACGGCATGGCTCACAGATACCCCTTTCTGAAGCATCCTTTGCTGCTATTGGACTTTTTTTTAACGAAGCCGTCAAGTATAAAATCTTGACAACGTATTGATAATGGGTTTATATAACGCACATATTTCTCAATGCCTGGGTGGCGGAACTGGTAGACGCAAGGGACTTAAAATCCCTTGGGGCTTGTCCTCGTGCGAGTTCGATTCTCGCCCCAGGCACCACGATTTATTTACAATTTCGAACCGTTCATTATTTTGTGACGAACCCTTAGGGATGCGAAAAAAACCAATATACCTGAATTGTGCCGGATTTTGATTCGTATTCAAGGCGCATCAAAGGGAGCATATCAGGATATATGACCTTTGATGCAACAAAGAATACGGGTCAAAA
>JAXHVL010000127.1:0-20416 GCA_034189225.1 Thermodesulfobacteriota bacterium | reverse complement strand
TCCCGATTTATTCAAACTCTTAGGCCTACATATCCGCTGTTTATGTGGGTTGTAGGACTGCAAGGGAGTTAATGGAAAATGCTGGTAACATCATAGGGTCAGCGAAATGGATACCCCCTTTTCAATAATATCTGTTTCTTCACCTGATTTTTTGCGGCCGAAGCTGTCCAGCTCTGATTTTTTTTCATGCATTTGATTATTCGTATTTTGTCCCGATTTCTTCTTGTCACCTTCTTTTTTATCCGTAAACTCAACCGTTTCACCTTCAGCATTAAACCGGACGCCTGTTGCCTCCCCGGCATTGTTTTCAATGCCCTTAATTTTCTGTACTCTATGGGGGAGTGCCATTTGAGCGGCATCGCGCACATCAACAGCTTCGACATTAATCCTTCCCCTGTACGCGGCGATGGCGCGTGCGGCCCTGCAAATCACTATATCTGCCCTGTGGCCTGCCGTATGACTGGCAAGAGCGGTTGCTGATATCGAACAGGAAAAGTCTTCTCTAATCTTTACGAAAGGAAGGCGCGATAAGGCCCCGTTTATATTGTTTTTTTGTAATTCGTCTTTTTTTGACCATTTTTCCAAAAAAGCCTCCGGATTATTTTCAAAATAATCGCGTCTTTTAAGTATCTGCAATCGTTCAGCCGGTTTAAATAACGTCTCGATATTCACACACAAACCGAAACGATCCAGAAATTGGGGCCTGAGCCCTCCCTCCTCCGGGTTCATGGAGCCGATCAGGACAAAGTTCGACGGATGTGAAATACTTATTCCTTCTCTTTCAACAATATTGACACCGCTGGTGCTTGCATCGAGAAGCAGGTTTACAAGATGGTCATCCAGGAGATTGATTTCATCAACATACACGATTCCCCGGTGAGCTCTGGCCAGGAGTCCGGGCCGGAAACGACGCCTGCCTGTCGATATAGCATGCCTGAAATCAAGGCCTCCGGTGATATTGTCTTCTGTAGCGTTCAATGGAAGGTTCACGAATGGAACCGGCGCGGTTTCGGTTTTAAGAATACTGGACTTGCTTTTTTTATTTATGCATTCCGTGCACAATTGTTTCCGAGGGGCTTTGGGGTTGCAGCCATAATCGCAACCAGGAACAATTTCGATTGTAGGGAGAACCTCTGCTAATGAACGCGCGCATGTACTCTTGGCGGTGCCTTTCCGCCCCGTGATAAGGACACCGCCCAACACCGGGTCTATCACAGAAATAATAAGGGCGAGCTTTAACCGGTCCTGGCTCACTATGGCAGAAAATGGGAAATTAAAACGTGGTGAAGCAGACATCCAATTCCCTTTCACAAAAGGAGTCATCCTTGCATCGCCGATTTTATGACCTCCATATCCAGTTCCGTGTGATCGAAAGGTCCGCGTCTGACCCGATGGCGAAGTGACATACCGGCAACGGCGAAAACGTCTTCTTCATTAACCTGAGTGCGGCCTGCAAACGCGGCATGGGTCTTGGAAGCCTTCATCATCACCAGGTCCGCACGGTGACCGTCAACACCTGCTTCAATGGCAATCTTCGTGATCTTTTTTAAGAGCACTTCGGATACGGTTACGTCAGCCAGGGTTGTTCTTGCCTCTGAGATCTTCTGAATGAGCGCCTTGTTCCGCTTGTCCCACATGCTGCAGAATCGGACCGGGTCAGCTTCAAATTCGTTCCATAGCGACACTATCTTCATGCGGTCATTCAGATCCTTGATACCGTAAACCGAAACGCACAAACCAAACCTGTCAAGCAGTTGCGGTCTCAGGTCCCCCTCTTCCGGATTCATGGTGCCCACAAGAATAAATTCTGCTTTGTGCGTATAGCTTACGCCTTCACGCTCAACGGTGTTCACGCCCATGGCCGCACTGTCCAGCAGGATATCGACGATGTGATCATCCAGAAGGTTTACTTCGTCTACATACAGAATCCCACGATGGGCCTGGGCCAGAAGGCCCGGTTCGAAACGTTTTTCTCCTTTTTTCAGAGCGTGCTCCAGATCAAGTGTGCCGGCGACTCTATCCTCAGTGGCATTGATGGGAAGCTCCACGACCTGTATGCGTTTTCTTTCAGTCGGCAGTATGGCCTCAGAAACCCGTTTTTGACAGTCATGGCAGAACATTGCGGGTGCGGCAGGATCGCAGTTGAACATACAGTCTTTTACAACATCATTATCCGGAAGAATATCTGCCAAAGCACGCACGGCAGTGCTTTTGGCCGTACCTTTTTCACCCCGGATGAGCATACCGCCGATTTTGGGGTTGATGGCATTTAAGATCAGGCCAAGCTGAAGTTCTTCCTGGGCTACAAGAGCAGTAAAAGGATAGGTTATTCTCATTATATAAACTTACTATAAATGATTCGCTGACTTAATCGCCATTACATCATTAACACCATATTCAACCAGACTTGTTTGGGCGTCTCTGAATATTTTCTCAAGTGGATATTCCTTTGCAAGCCCGTTGCCGCCAAATATTTGTATGGCTTCGCTGCTGATATTAATTGCTGTTTCAGTGGCAAGGTACTTTGCTGCCGCGCCGTGCGCTTCTGAAGGCGAGTTTGGGTTTTCTGATGCATAATTTGCCAATCGTCGTGCGTTGGCGCGTACAGACTCCACCATGGCAAACATTTTAAATAGTTGCAGTTTGATATTCCTGTGGCTGAAAATAGGCCCACCGCCCTGAATCCGCATTTTTGAATAATTTAGCGCCTCATCAAAGGCAGCTAAAGATAGCCCGGCAAAGACAATGCCCAAATTAAGGTTTGTGCCGACATTGAGCAATCTGCTCATTTCATTTACAACGGAATCGTCTTTGGCAAGCATGTATTCGACTGGTATTTCGACATTCTGGAATATAATTGTCGCCTGATTTAAAGTGCGCTGCCCTATTTTATTCAACGGTGTTCCCCTGGATACACCCGGCAGGTCAAGCGGTACCATTGCCACTCCCGATCCTTCCGTTTGCCCGGAAACCTCAAATTCAAAGCTGATCAAAGCATGAGTGGCAATGGTTGCATTGGATATTTTTATTAACTCACCATTTAAGATCAATCTGTTTTTATTCGGAACAGCTTTTACCGGAGATTTGCGACTTGAATTATTGCCGGTTGTTGATCCGCCGGATTTCTGCACCACTTCCATGGGCGCCCAGCATCCGATCATTCTGCATTCCCGGTCTTCACAGTAATCTCGAACAATTTGCTGCAACACAGGGGATTTAGACGTCGCAGCGCATTGAAAAGGGAGGTTCGATGCCATCATGCCGATGGCCAGGCCGGCATCAGCATGCCCCATCCGTTCTTTAATCAGCAATGATGTCATCCAGTCTAAATCGCTCATGCCCCCAAGATCTTTTGGTATATCGATCTGATGAAGATCCAGCGCACGAAAAGCTTTCAATACTTCCCACAGTAATGAGTTTTCTTCGATGACATCGGCCGGGTCGGAGAGTTTGTCCAGCTCAATCCCTGCCGGCCGCATCACTTCCCTGGTAAATTTGTCCACTTCTTTTAACATGGCTTTTGATTCTTTATTTTTATGGATGTCGATGTCCAGGTATGTCATGCGGGCCTCCTTCATTTTAAGGGAATAAGAACATAATCATAATAAGCAAAATTAACTAGTGTCCATCCAGAAATTAGATATTTTGGTCGAGTTCAAGGAAGGCGAAAATTTTAACCGGAGGAATACTTTGCGTATTTTGAGGATTAAAATTTGAGCCTGACGCAGAAATCGGGCAAAATAGCAATTTATGGATGGGCACAAACTAAATGCCTTCATAAGAGGCCATGGCAAGAGCGTCATTAACACCGTCTTCGATCAAAGAGGCTCGCGCATCCCTTAGCATTTTTCCGATGGGATATTCAGACGAAAGAGCTTTTTCACCGAAAATCTGAAATGCATCAACAGCCACATCGTATGCGGTTTCGGTTGCCGTAATTTTTGAAGCCACGCCGTACTTGCCCCATTCCATCAGGTCGCTTGCTTTCTTCGGGTTCATGAACCGTTTGGAAAAGTTTCTTACGGAGTCATGCTTTTCATACAAGTTGTAATATGATTGAAGGGCCTTGCCAAGCATCCAGAAGGTCGCACGAAATGAAGAGCCAAGGGATGAAACCGGCCCGGAAGTTTTGGAAAAGAAATGGTCGGAAACTTTACGCGAAAAGAGTCTCGCCGCCTCGACCCTGGTGAACATTCTGAAGAGTTTGAGCTTCACATCTTCCTGCTCGGCAAGAAGCAAACCCTCTCTCGTATTGTTCTTCGCGAACGTCAAGGCTTCATCAAGGGATGCCTGCGCCTGGCCGGAAAAAGTTGCTCCCATGCTGCTGTTGGCCATCCCCAGAAACGTCAGGCCAAACGTATTTGCACCAAAAAATCCTGAAATGGGTATCAGCATATACTTTTTATGCAGTTTTACATCCTTGAATATAATCTCTCCCTGATTGAGAGGTCGCTGCCCGAGCTTATTCAAAGGTGCACCACGTGAGATGCCGGGCAGGTCAAGCGGGCACAAGGCAATCCCGGAGCCGTGGATTCCCATGGACTGGTCCAGGCCTACATGCAGAACAGCATGGGTAGCGATTGTTCCATTGCTGACCCAGGCTGCTTTCTGGCCGTTAAGGATATACTCGTCGCCTTTTTTTACGGCAGTCAGTTCCGGCGCCAGACGAGGATCGCTGCCGGCCTTGCTGACACCCATTATCCAGTCCGTACCGTGCTCCGGTTCAGTTATGGCCCAACACCCCACCATGTTGGCCCCGGTGTCCTCCACATACTCCCGAGCCCAGTTTCGCACTTCGGCTTCAGGTGACATAATCGCAAAAGCGAACGGCATGCACGAGACCAGCAGGCTGATGGCAAGGCCTCCGTCGGCATAGCCCATTTGTTCGTTTAAAAGCGTCGCGGCCAGAGAGGGCATTGTTCCCATAGTCCCCCCGAACGCTCTGGGAATCATCAACTTGTGAAGCCCCGTCTCACGGAACTGTTTAAACACATCCCAGAGAACAGATCCTTCAGCAATCACTTCGGCCGGGTCATGAAGCCTGTCCAGTTCTACTCCAGCCGGTCGCACGACTTCCATGCCGAACTCTCTGGCGTTCTCTTGCAGCGCTTTCAGCTTGCGGCCAATCTTTACATCCAGTTCTAAATATCCCAATGGTAGGCCCTCCTTATTGTAGATTATCAGATTAAAATTTTCCTGGCTTTTCCGGCATGCCCCTGTCCAGGATCTGATCACCGCGTCTCCGCCAGAAAGGCCCTTATCCTTTCCATGATTATTTCCGGTTCATCGTCCTGCAGAAAATGGCTGGCGGTGGGAATTTTCAGAGTCGTCGCGTGGTTGGGAAGCATTTCTTCGAACTTATCTACAAACCAGGGTACGAACACCGGGTCTTTCATCCCCCAGATGATTTGAGTTCGCACATCCCATCCTTTAAGCCGTTTTCCCGTTTCTCTTAAAAGGTTCCATACCGGCCCGAAAGGCGCCATGGGTACCTGCCGCACCGACTTTAATATCGCCGTCCTGTCACACACTCTCTGGAATGGATACCGGTAACCGAGCATGGCTTTCCTGTGCATCTGCCGCCGCCTGTTGTGTGTGCCGAGCCACATGCCGGCAAGCAGGAAGACGTTCCAGTCCATTCCCATCCGTTTACCGACAATGGGGATTTTAAAAGACCACAAATACGGAAACGCCCAGGCTTTTTTAGAGCACTTCCAGAACTCCGCCAGGGTTTCCGGCAGAAAACCGGTGGTATTCATGGGGATGAGCCTGGAAAAACGCTCCTTGTTCTTGGCAGCGTATCCCAAACCAATAATGCCGCCCCAGTCCTGACAAATGAGTGTAATATCCTTCAAGTTCAGATTTTCAACAAACTGACCCAACCGGCGGATATGCGCTTCCATGCCGTAATCCGCATCCGCCGGTTTATCGGACAATCCATAGCCCAGGTGATCAAGGGCGATGCACCGATAATCCTTTTTCAACTCTTTTATCATGTGGCGGTATAAATAAGACCACGTGGGATTGCCGTGCAGCATCAACAGGATTTCACCCTGGCCCTCGTCCACGTAGTTCAACTGATGCCCCTCAATCGTTTCTTTTTTGAATGTAACCGGAAAATCGTCTATGTCCTGCAACCTGATGTTAAATACAGGCTTGCGTTTCAGTCCAATGAGTTTGCTTGTCAGGGATAAGGTCCTCCGTGCAATGAAACTACGCACCGGGTCCCTTCTCGCAACTACTTCGGGCTCTGTCCCATCTCCTCTATAATAACTGATTTCATAGGGAGGGTCTGACACATCGCCTTTGTCTTTTATCCGGGAACGCGCCTTGATGAAGCCGTAAATCACTTTTTGGGCGACTTTTTGGGTCATGGAATATTGGCCGATATATTTCAGATACCTTTCTTCCACTTCCTCGGCTTTCATTCTGACGGCGTCCGAAGGGGCCATTTTTTTTACAGTATACAGGACCGTGCCCCCGATTTTTTTGCCCATAACATAACACTTTTCTGCACGGGCCTGCAGGTGGGGATCGGTTGCATGCTGCATTGTCCTGTACCCCTGCAGCATCACGTCAAGGACGTTCAATATTGTCGGTCCGTTGGTCTGATAGAGTTTTTCATGGGCAATATCGAAAAAATTCCTGATCTCATCCTGCTCGAAATTTTCGTACTTGATCAGGTTATCGCTCCAGAGAGTCAAATCCTCACATGTGAACTTCTGGATTCTCCCGCTTTCCTGTAATCTTTCAAAAAACACCGTCCCCGGGCAGGGGGTCACGGGGGAAACCTGGAACAGGTCCGGTTTCAAAGAAACGAAATAGTCAATGTCTTCCAGGATGTTCTCCCTGTTATGAAAATCGAGTCCCAACATGTTCGAGCCGATCACCAGGATACCGTGCCTGTGAAGATCATCGAAAACTTCAGCCACGTTACGCCCCGATCTTTTCTGGAAGCTGTGCTCCGACGTAATGCACTCATCGAACTTGGACTCAACTCCGATCCATACAACACCAATGCCGCATCGAACCAATTCTTCAGCTGAATACTGCGAGATGGAACGGATGCTGCCAAAACAGAAAAGGGCTATCCGGCCGATAAGGTCATCTTTTCGCAGTAATTCACCGAGCCTCAGGACATAGTCTTTCTCCAGCAGGAAATCTTCGTCCCATATAGCGCTGACCATAGGAGGGGCTTTGGGATTTTTCGCATGAGCGTGTTTCAGGGCTTCAAAGGTCTGCTCCGGAGTAGAAACAGTTATTTTTTTGTGCTTGAAAAAAGCGCTGGTCGTGCAGAATTCGCAGGCATTGGGACATCCCAGCGCGACAAGTGTAGAAGTTATCGGAAGGCGAACGAAATACTCGGCCCCACGGAGGGTGGTTTCGGCGACAGGCTGCAATCGCTGGGTGACGGGCGCGTTTGCGTCCTGGCCCAGGATCTTGCGGAAAAAGCCGATGCCTTCATCGTAGCAAATGTGATCCGCGTTTTCCAAAAGAAAGTCCGCCCATTTTTCAGGATCGTATGGAAACTTGTTGTAAATGTGCATAACCCCGTACCCGCCGAGTACGATTTTGGTCTGCGGGGCAACCTCCCTGGCGATTTTGACCATTCTGACGTAGGCGGGAAAATGAACGGACTTCATCTGTATCCCGAAATAATCATATCCCTTGGCCAGTTCCTTTCTCAAGACCTCTTCCGTGGGCCATTCGATCACCGTCGTTTGGGCCTTGATGTTTTCAGCGATCAGATACAGGGCAAAAGCGTAAAAAAAACTCTTAAGCTTGAATGGCCCCTGCCCCCTTGTCAGGCGGGCCCCGAAAAGATCCGTGATGTCTTCCCCCCAACCCTTCTTATACGGCCCCATTGCATTGCTCAAAAGGACTTTATACATTGGCATCCCCTCCCAGCCCAGCATTGACACCAGGCCATTTAAGATTATTACACGTTTTTACGCGTCTGGAAGTATCAGGGTGCCTCTGAAAATTAGAATTTTGGTTTGAGCACAACGCCGACATCGGGCCAAAAGGCAATTTCTAGAGGTGGCCATCAGAAATAAAACCTGTTTAATTCTCTAGCAGTGTCATAAACAACGGTTCCGTTCTTTCCAATGGGCTCGCATTTCAACATTTCTTCCAGAACATTATCCTGGTTGGCCACGTTCGCCAGGAAGCGGTTTTTCTGGTTGTCCCGCCCAAAAACAACTGCGTATTCGGGATATCCGTCTCTGCCGCAGGACAGGCAATATGTTTCGATATATCAGTACCCATTCAGATTCACCGCGATAAATCTTCTTTGCCGCCAGGTTTACAAACCATATATCCATCTGTACTGCGGCGGATAGACCAAGACCATCTATACTCCATCATGATCCGGGTTCTCACGCTTGCACAGGGGGACTCTGACCGGTTATTTACCCGTATGACTTATTGCCTGCTCGGCTGTGGTAGAAACGTCAATCTTCTCAGAAAAATACTGTTCATTATTCTGAGGGAAAAGCATAAGATAAATGGGGCTTAGTTCCTTGAGTATTTCTTCAGATGCGAATGAAGACAGCATGCCCACAGTTAAGCGTGTACAAAGATTGACGGCCTCTTCCTTTGAGGGAGTATCCTCAACAATAATTTTATGTACAAGCTGCATAACCATTCCGGCGATGCAATGGCAAAGCGATTTCTTTTCGTTAACCTGGATAATGCCGACCGACTCGACGCGTGAAATAGTGATGACAAGATCGTCAATGATTTCTTCCAGCACACTCCACAGAAGTTCATTCACTTTTTCACTGACTCCGAAACCGGACCGCAAAAGGGTAAGCACAATCCGGGGCCTTGACAGGAGTTCATGGAAGACGATTTCAAAGGTCTTGCGTATACGCGCGATGTGTTCAAGGGGTGACAGATTCTCAATACCCACACGGATTTGTTTTAAATTGTTTTTGATATTTACAGTGAGAGATTCCAGAAGTTCCAACAAAACCGCTTCTTTATCAGGAAAATATCTATAAAATGTACCTATGCCGACCCCTGCTTTTTTTGCTATTTCTGATATCTTAGTATTACCGTAACTTTGCTCAGAAAAGAGGGCCTCAGCAGCTGTAATGATTTGTTGGCGTTTCAGATTTTTTTCAATGTTCTGTGGTGCAGTCATGAACGGAATCCTTTAATTTGGCCTGACAAAAAAATACTGAATATTTATTCCTATGTCAATATGTTTTTATTTATATGTATTTTATTATCTGATATTATATATTTTCTAATTTATGATGAAAAGCTGAATATATATTCAGCTTGATAAAACATTTAATATTCTCCGTCAGCAGAACTGGGAATGAATATCACCAGTTCACTGGTGGTATTCATATTGACATATTTTGCAGATGCACTATAACCCCCATTCCTGGTCCATGTGCCGCAAGTTCGATTCTTGCCGGTGGCACCATTTGAAGAACATTTTGCAAGAACAACTTGCAAAAATGCCCATAAGCGCATGAAGAACACGAAGAGTAAAAAGCCGACCCCAAAGGGGCCGGCTTTGGTTACCTCTATAAGGGGATTGTTTACAGGCTTCGTACGTGAACGTTTTAAATTCGAAATTCGAAGCACGAAATACGAAACAAATTTTAAATCCGAATTTTTCAATTTTCAAAACAACTGATTGCAAGGGTGTGTGTTTTGATCATTGGAGCATTTGATATTCGGATTTGTTTCGAATTTCGTGCTTTGCGCCTTACCGGCGTAGCCTTTTATCACTGACCTGGCACAGAGGAGCAGGTTTTATTGACTGAATAAAAGGATTGACCATGATTTCAGCTTGATGCTCTTCATGGTTATATTAAAAATCCGATCTTCTTACCGCCGTAACGCCTTGCCTTTGTAGTGTACCAGCCGGGTGGGCGGCTGAAGGGCGTCGCCCGCGAGGCGGGTGCGCATTTCGCGGAAACGGCCGAATGCATGAATTCCCGCGGCAGCGGTTTTTTCAAATGCAGAGGATGGGCCAAAGGCCGTTTCTATTTCTGACAGAAGGTCACCGGTCTGCTGTTGCAGCGACTTGTGGCGGGCAAGACGTTTCATGGCCAGCAGCAGGATTTTGTACTTTCTCATTTCGCCGGCAAAATACTCGGCCCTGCGCGCAAGATTCGGATTGGACGCATCTTTCATGTTCTGCCACCCCTCGAATTCCACAGCGATATAGCGCATCAGGGACGGCCCCAGTTCCCTGAAGTCCCGTTTATAGGCCTCCTTCTGAATGGATTCCGCCTGGGTGAGGTTGAATTCCGGGTGGACGAACCATGGCTGTTTGAACGCGTGCCATTCTTCAAAGGGAATAGCGGTGAGCACCCTTCCCGCATCCGCCATGTTTTCGAAGAGCGGCGTTCCAGGGGCCGGCGACAGAAAGGCGAACTGGCTGAAGGCGGGCTCGCAGGCAAGGTGATCGTCAATATCGGTCATGATGTTACGTCGGGTATGGGTATCGGTCAGCAGGATTGAACTCAGGATGACCTTTATCCCGCAGAAACGGAGCTGCGCCACGAGAGCTTTGATATCCACCCCTTCATTCTTCTTGTAGTCGGAAAACCGGCTTTCCCTGCCGATCCAGATAATGTTGACACCCATTTCCGCCAGGCGTTCCGCGCCGAATGCCGCCACCTTGTCCGCGGAACCGAACAGAAAGATTCTGTAATTTTCGCCGCTTTTCACAACGCACCGGCGCAGCGCTTCGGCCCGGTTCATGTCCAGCAGGAAATTGTCATCCCCGATGAAGCTCACCGTATCCGTTCGAAACCACTTGCAGACCCGCTCCATTTCCTTGAACAACGCCTCGCCCGTACAAAAAAACCGGAGATGACGTCTCCCGAAAAAATGGCTCGGGGAGCAGAAATCACAGCCATAAGAGCACCCCAGCCCCACGACGATATGCGGATAGCGGATAAACCGGATAGGGACACCGAGAATCTCCCTGTCCTGGTGATACACATCCGGATTTCTGAATTCAAATGATTCGGGCTGCCCCAGCAGCTTCCGCATGAACCCGATGCCCTCCCCCACGCATACATAATCCACATCCATGATTTTTTTGATATCCGGAACAGAGGCGCAGAACCCGCCCAGCACGATCGTGGAACCGGGGGAAATCCGCCGGGCCGCTTCCACCATGACCTTGACCTTTTGAAAGTTCGGCAGAATGGCGCCGATGCCGATAATATCATATCCCATGGCCACTTCCTTTTCAAACCGCTTCAGGGTGGGGAAATCAAGCACCGTGGCGGGGGTATCAAGATTGTTGGCAATAGCGTGAAGGCCAAAGGAATTCATAAAAGACCGCATGGAATAGATGCCCTGGTGCTGGGTCAGCTGATTATGGTAAAGTTCGATTTTTGATTCCCTGCGGGCATCGATACGATCCACCCCGAAGGGTTTATAGACAGACGAAAGAAGAACGCGTTTTTTCAATGTTGAGGCTCTCGTAAAAATTCGTTTTAGAGGTGGCTTTATAAAAGATTCCAATACCACCTTGGCGATGTTTATGGAAAAATGTCAGGTTCAGATTTTATATGGAGGTCTAAAGACCTCCGCTACAGAGGCTGCGGCGATTGCCACAAAAATGGATAATTACAACGGCCTGTGTAGCGGAAGCCTTCAGGCTTCCATTAAAAAATGACAAATTCCCCTGGCAATATCCGCTTTACAAATCCACGCCGGGCAGAATGTTGCCGCAATAGGCGCAGCAGCCGTTTTTCACCTTGTCGGTTTTTACGTTGAAAAATCCGGCCCGCTCAATGACAAGCTCGCCGCATTCCGCGCAATAGGTATTCTCTCCATCATGGCCGGGAACATTACCGATATAGATATATTTCAGGCCGGCCGCCTTGCCGATGTCATAGGCCCGGGTGAGCGTTCCCACCGGGGTCGGTGAAACATCATCCATCTTGTAAGCCGGATGGAAACGGCTCAAGTGCCATGGGGTTTCCGCACCCAGCCGATCTGCGATAAACCGGGCGGCCGCTTCGATTTCCCCGGCGCTGTCATTCATGCCCGGAATCAAAAGGGTGGTCACCTCCACGAAAACGCCCTTTTCCTTGAGATGCGCAAGGCTCTCCTTCACCGGCTCAAAGCGGGCGCCGCAGTGTTCCTGGTAAAACGCATCATCAAAGGCCTTTAAGTCAATGTTGGCCGCGTCCAGGTACGGCGCGATCATGTCGATGGCTTCGGGGGTCATGTACCCGTTTGACACGAACAGGTTTTTCAGCCCTTTTTCCCGGGCGAGTCTGGCGGTATCATGGGCGAATTCGAAAAACACGGTGGGCTCGGTATAGGTATAGGCGATGCTCCGGCACCCCGTGCGCAAGGCATCCGCAACCACCTCGGCGGGAGAATAGTCGGTGCCCGCGATCTTTCCCGTGCCCCTCGGCATCTGGGAGATATCCATGTTCTGGCAGAAGTCACAGCGGAAGTTGCAGCCCACCGTGGCAATGGAATAGGAAAGGGTCCCCGGCATGAAATGATACAGAGGTTTCTTTTCAATGGGGTCCGGGTTGATGGCGATGAGTCTGCCATAAACCAGGGTCTGAAGGCTGCCGCCGATGTTCTGACGAACCTTGCAGCGGCCGTACCCATCCGGTTTCACCACGCACCGATAACCACACAGATGGCAGGCCACCTTATCTTCCGCCAGTTTTTCATAAAGATATGCTTCCATGGGCAACCTCCTATTGATTGGAAATTGGGAATTAGACATTAGAAATTGGAGGGGCGCATTCAATATCGAATATCTAATTTCTAATTTCAGCGTTCATACCCTCGTCAGGAATACTTTCTCAAACACAGATCCCCGTAAACTTTTCCGTCTTTTCCCGATCCCTTGTCTTCACCGGCATTCCGCCCGCAACCACTCCCGGCTTCTTGGGTGCGTACTTCAGCAATAGCGGACGGGTGCGAAAACGCGGCACCAGCGTCGCCGAGATGCCGGCAAATGCACCGAAAGGCAGTCGCTTGAGAAAATCCTCTTCGGCAATACGGCGCGCCAGGCGGCCTCTGCCAAATGGAATGTGATCCACGGTCCGGGCATCGATGGGCACATCCCCGGCAAGGCGCCTGAGTTCGGCCTTCAGTTCCCGAATGCTGAAAAACCGGGCATTGCTGTAAATACAGGCAGAAACCGCCCCCCGAATCCGGCGCTGAATTCCCTTCAGGGCATGGGGATTCATTACCCCCACAAACACCTTATCTTTCGCCACCCGGCAGGCCTCTTCAAGGGCTGCGGCCGGGTCATCAACAAATTCAAGGGTGTTGAAAAACACCACATGGTTAAAGGCGTTATCATCAAACGGAATATCCTCGGCAAAGCCCCGGCAGAGCCGGAGCCGGTTGGACACCCGGCCCGCGGCCATATCCAGCATGGGCGAGGACGGGTCCATGCCGGTGACATCCAGCCTCTTTTTCATCATCAGGGCCGTATTCACCCCAACGCCGCAGCCGATATCCAGCACCGCATCGCCGGGCAACGGCCGCAGCATATCAAACATGAGCCCGGTCTCCAGCTCCGCCACAACGGCGTTGCAGGGATCACAGGCCCATTGCTCACATGCCACGGCATCCTTGTGGGTAAATACGTAGCCCATGCATCAGTCCTTATCTAAGTTTTATCTCGCAAAGACGCTAAGATCGCTAAGATTATTTTTCTTCAGAAAGCCCGTTCACGGTACGCGTAATGCCTCGTCTCATCATCACTTCACTGATACTGCGTTACATCCGTCTCTGCGTTCTTTGCGTCTTGGCGAGAGTCAAATAATACGGCCTCCTGTAACCATAAAAAACAAATGGAAAATTTTCAAGCCATAAAAAAAGCCCCCGGAAAATCCGGGGGCTTTTTGATTTTCAATCAGGCATACGCCTTGTACAACGTATCAGCAAAGATTAGAAGCTCGCCTTGATCTGATGCATGAAACCGAAGTTGTCATCGGTATAATCAGCAGTGGCGGTCCTTGCACCGGCAAGCTGGCCGCCCAGATCACCGGTCATCAGGTAAGCCAGGGTAGCGCTGTATTCCAGGTTGTCCATAATCTTATAGGTCATGCCGATATCCATTTCCATACCGTATTCGTCATCCACATCACCAGTCCACTCTTCATTGGCGCAGGCCTGGCCAAAAATGGCGTTCACAGTAAGGTTATCATTGACGGTTACGTCGGCGCCGAGGTACCACATATCAACGCCGCGTTCCATACCTGTGCCGCTGTTCAGTATCTTGCCACCAAGGTCATCCGTCAGGATAGCGAAAGGATTATAGTCATCCCCCAGACCGCCATAGGTGGTATTACCCAAGGTGAGTTCACCGCCACCATACGGCAAGGCAGAATTCGTCCTATTGGGCTGATCACCTTGATCTTGCCCGGATACACTCACCCAACCCACATAAAGCCTGGCCATATCCAGGTTAAAATCACCTTCAAGGGCATAGGAAAGGGCGCTGATATCGGTATCTGAAACTATAATGCCGTCTCCAAATCTATCGTCATATTCGATATCGCCGGTTTCCCACATGGCTTCACCCTTTACGCTCATGGGGCCCATGGCCACATTAAAATAAGGCTGCAATGCTATTTTGGTAGCGGATGCACCGTTTGTCCACCCACTGCCGTCAAACAAGGTAACGTAAGGATTATTGTCTGTTTTGTCTTTCGCATAGACTGCGAGGAGACCACCTTCGATGGCATCCTGTTTGAAGATACCGAAAGCATAATAAACATCCTGGTCACCGTCCGCACCATCCTCGAGATCGGGCGAATCCCAAGCGTTATTGGAATCTTCTTCAATGGTTTTCTGAATAATACCACCAAAGGTTATCGGACCCGATCTGCCGACATACTTGATACGGTCATCATTGTAGTCGTCGTTAAACACGTCAAGGCCCCACACGCCGGCCTGCTGATGCCCGATGATAAACATCCCCACATCGGTCATGGCGGTCATGTAGACGCGGTCAAAATCGATGCTTTCTTCATCCGCATTATTGCCATTCAGGTTGTCCGGATCACCCCAGACATCATCATCAAATACATCAAACCGCATGGTCACGGACAGGTTGTCCGTAGCCTTGAACACGGTCTGAAGGCGGAACCGGTTGTCATAGTAGGCTTCCGATTCGGATGTATTATCGTTCAGGGTCACATTGCTGTTATAGAAGCCCCGCACCCGGTAGTAACCGGAAAAGTCAACGTCAACAGCCATTGCCGGCACGGCCAGGGCGAATGCGAGGCAGGCGGCCATTGCTAATACGGTAAATTTTTTCATTGAAAATCCTCCCTAGGAAATATTGCTATTTGAAGAACCGTTCAGATTGTCTCATTTGTTGAAGATATTCGGGCTGCCGGACCCGGCTTCCATGACAGGCATCCCCCCTTTCATTGTTTATTCTGCTCCAATATATATTTGAAATGCGCCCAAACCCCTGTCTATTCAAATTTTACGGGGCAATTGGCGGGATTTTTGTTAAAATTTTAATGGATTATCTAATTTAATAAAGTTAAAATCGTTAGTTGTCAAGGATTTTGTCGATTTTTTTCAAAAAATCACTTGGCACCCTCGAGATCATAGCTGATTACGCTGGAACGGGGTGTGGAAAGTGCCGCTTCACGGGCGCTGACAACAACCGCCGCAGCCTCGTTTTTTCCATCGTTGTCGATGTCCGCCAGCGAAAAATCACTGCCATACCCCGAAACGGTCCTTGTATGCCACATCTCCGACAACCCCAGGCCGTCCCAGCCCAGACAGACCAGCTTCAGGCCGCTGTAATGCTTGAAACGGCTGAACAACCGGCCCGATACGGACTCATTGACCACCGTGAGCACCTCGTTCCGGCCGTCATTATTCACATCCGCCACATAAATCCGCTGGGAAAGGTAGCGCCGGTCGCCGAGTTCATTCTCGCTGTCTTTCCTGACGGTAATATAGGTTTCGCTGCCGCCGAAGCGATCCCGGCTTTTCCACAGCATATCGCCACTTTGTGAATATACTTTCAGCCGGTCATCCTCGGTCATCACCACGATCTGTTCATTGCCGTTATCCAGAATGCCGCCCTTTGCATAGTCATACACGCTGAGGCCGGGGATTGCCGGCACGGGTATTTTCGCCTGCTGCACATACGTATCCCCGTTTCTCATCAACCGGTATATGCCTGGGAGAAAAACATCCCCGGACATCCCCTTTTTCTGGCCGGCAATAACGCCCTCTCCCTTTGCCCGGAAATACCAGGGCTGATCCTCGGCAATCAGGTCAAGAGACCGGCCCGATACAGTGCAGACGTAGGAGCAGAGCTTCTGGCTGTTTTCATTGAGGCAGGTGACAAATATCTCGGCTTTGCCGTTGCCGTCGGTATCCACGGCATCCACGGCAAGATTCCGTCTGTAGGACGCCCCCTCCCGCTCGGCAATAATGAAAAACCGCCCCCGTTCCATCCGCCGGACGGCCAGGTAGTTGTCGTCGATCAGCACCGTCTCATTCTTGCCGTCGCCGTCCACGTCGGCAACGGCCATACCGATCAACTCCATTTCATAGTCCCGGCTTTTCCAGAACCCGCGCTCCTGGCGGCTTTTGCCGGTCACCACAAAGGGTGAGTTCGAAGACGATGGGGATTCCGGTCTTTGCCTGGGCACAACCGGACCGGCAGTCGTTTCGCCCGCTGCACCCCCGCCGCCCGGGACATTGCCGTCCAGCAGTTTTTCCGGATGAACATAGGGAGACGGTACCGGGGGAACGACCGACGGCGCTGCAGAAGAACCGGCAGATGAAGGCGCCGGTTTCGCCGTGCTGCGCGCCGGAGAAGCGGAAAACACCTTGCGGCCGATTTCACCGGCGATATCGTTGACGGCGGGAATAACACCGGCCATGGTATCGGCCTGCCGGTAAAAGGACACCGGCGATGCATCGCCGGTCACGTCAACCACATTGGTGTCGATGCTCACATGTCCGCCCAGCATGGTAATGCTGCCGTAAAGCACATAATCCGCGTCCAGTTGTTTTCCGAACCGCCTTACGGCCTCCCGGCTCAGGGGCCGCTCCAGTTCATCGGCCCCGGCCCGAACAGCGGCCATGTCCACCGGCGTTACATTCGCGGATGCCGAAAGCCGGGACCCCATCATGTCCGCCGCACCCTGGGCCAGGTAAGAAAGGTCCTTTTCCGCATGGACCGTAAAGGGGATGATGGCCACCTGTTTGGTTTGCGCTGCTGCACTTCCGGCCATCAGGGCCATGAAAAGGGCGGCAAGAAGAATATATCGTAGAGCTGATTTATGCATATTTGATTTCCTGTTTTCTTATCGTTATTATGCTCAACAATCAATTTTTCATTCATACTTTTCTTTGCTCGCCCAAAGAAAAGTATGAAAAAGAAAGGGCGCTCCGCAGCTTGGCCTTCGGCTTCCCTCGCAGGAACAATTTTTTCGGCGCGGGCAGAAACTCGTTCACCTGCGGTGCTTTTGTAGGGGCAACCCCCTGTGGTTGCCCATCAGTCGGGCGGCCACAGGGGGCCGCCCCTACAATGTCTGCCCGCGTCTTCCGAAAAAACCGTCCCTGCTCGGCTGCGCTGCAAGGGGCGAGGCACGTGTTGCTGTCCTGGAGACTGGGCGGACTAAACAGCCCGGCCATTCAATGCGTTCCAACCAGGGCAGGCTAAAGCCAGCCCCTACATGACCTTGCTGTGCAGTTATCCTTCATATTGCCAAATCCGTGATTCCGCCCCGGTCAAGTAAGAACGAACTTTCCCTGTCCTTACGCTCAATGCAAGAACAAGCAAAACCCAATTATTTTCTCGCCAAGACGCAAAGATCGCAAAGGATGTTCTTAACTCATTCTCTGCGATCTTTGCGTCTTGGCGAGCGTTAATTTTGCCCTTGTCTCCATGCTCATTGTGAGAACTGGAAAAAATATTTCAAGGCACGGCCGCCCCAATTTCTAATTTCCAATATCCAAGGTTATACGCAAGGTGTGCCTCACCCCTCACAACTCACAACTCAATCCTCACAACTCACAACTCACCCCTCCCCAAGCTTCTCCACCAGCAGCTGGTTCACCGTCTTGGGGTTGGCCTTGCCGCCGGTCTTTTTCATGACCTGGCCCACGAGAAAGCCCATGATCTTCTTTTTCCCGCTTTTAAATTTCTCCACCTCGTCCGGGCATTCGGCGATCACGGCGTCCACTGCGGCTCCGATTTCCCCGGTGTCGGTCACCTGCACCAGGTTCTTTTCCTCGACAATGGCCCGGGGCTTTTTGCCGGTGGCCGCCATCTCCTCAAAAACGGTTTTAGCGATCTTGCCGCTGATGACATCCTCCCTGATCAGCCGGATCAATTCACCCAGATCGTCGGCGGGGACCGGTGAATCTTCGATGGGCAGCCCTTTTGCATTCAGGAGACCGAGGAGTTCGCCCATGATCCAGTTTGCAGCCAGTTTTACACCCCCGGCCGCTTCTGCACATGCTTCGAAGTATTCCGCCAGCGGTTTGGCGGTTGTCAGAAGGCCTGTATCATAGGCCGACAGGCCGTATGCCGCAGCAAAGCGGTCCCGCTTGGCCGCCGGCAACTCGGGAAGGTCCTCTGCGACAGATTGCTGCCACTCGTCGTCGATCACCAGGGGCACCAGGTCCGGGTCCGGGAAATACCGGTAATCGTGGGCCTCTTCCTTGCCGCGCATGGACACCGACCACATCTTGTCCGGATTCCACAACCGGGTTTCCTGCACCACCGCCCCCCCGTCTTTCAGGATGTCGATATGGCGGTCGATTTCATAGGCCAGTGCCTGCTCCACATGCTTGAAGGAATTCAGGTTCTTCAGCTCGGTCCGCGTGCCAAAGGCTGTCTCGCCTTTGGGCCGAACCGACACATTGGCGTCGCACCGGAAGCTGCCTTCCTCCATGTTGCCGTCGGAAATCTCAAGATACCGAAGGATCGACCGCAGCTCCCGGAGATACGCCCCGGCCTGGGCAGAAGACCGGATATCGGGCTCGCTCACGATCTCGATCAGCGGCACACCGGTACGGTTATAGTCCACGCAGGAAACCGGCCGGTGCTCGTCATGAATCAGCTTGCCCGCATCCTCTTCCATGTGAATCCGGGTGATGCCCACCCTCTTCCGGCCGTCTTCCATGTCGATAAAAATATGGCCGTGCTCGGCAATGGGCAGTTCATACTGGGATATCTGGTAGCCTTTGGGAAGATCGGGGTAGAAATAGTTTTTCCTCGCAAACCGGCTGGTCTGCCTTATTTCGCAGTCCGTTGCAAGCGCCATTTTCATGGCAAAGGTCACCACCTCCCGGTTAAGCACGGGAAGGGAGCCCGGCATGCCGGTGCATACGGGGCATGTATGCGCATTGGGTGCCGCCCCGAAGCGGGTGGAACATCCGCAGAATATTTTTGTATCGGTTGTGAGCTGGGCGTGAACTTCCAGACCGATGACCGGTTCAAATTCCATATTGAAAGCTATCCATCGCTGCAACGGGCTGGTCCCGTCACAGGTTATTTCTTGCCAAGCCGCCAAGCACGCGAAAAATAATCTTATGTATTCTCTGCGATCTTTGCGCCTTTGCGAGAGATAAATCTTCAGTCAGGTTTTCTCTCGCCAAGACGCTAAGAGCGCAAAGGATATTCTTGTTCAGGACTTCATCATCTTTTTTTACGGACTTTTCAATCTTTGCGCCTTTGCGAAAGGCATGTTTTTATCCCTGCCAGAAAGCTTCTCAACGAAGCCATCAGCTTCTGTGTATGCTGTATCACCCTGCCCAAATAGTCAAGAGATTTTTAAGAGTGATTTTTCATTTTGACACGCCGCCCCGTACCGGCTATAATCACTAATTTTGCTTTATATCGTCAATATATATAGACAGGTTTGCAAATGGACTTTTTTCTGTGCGTCATCGGCATGGTGATGATCATCGAAGGCCTGCCCTATTTCGGGTTCCCGGAAAAAATGAAACAATGGCTCGCCCAGATGCTGGAACTGGAAAACCGTGTTCTGCGGGCAATGGGGCTGGTGCTGATGGTGATCGGGCTGGGGTTGGTGTACTGGGGGCGATGCTGAAGAAATTGGATATTCGAAATTGGATATTGGAGGAGGGGAAAGAATGAAACGAATCACTTGGCCCAAAATTGAACGCCTTCATCAACAGCACAAAAAAAGGACACCCACTATCTAATGACGGCTTCGTAAAAAGAGCCCAGCGCCGCGCGCGGCGTTTTTGCAGAAAGTAACGTGCGTTTGGATCGACTTTTTTACCGTGATTGCTATAAACAACCAATTTTTTTATTCATACTTTTCTTTGCTCGCCCAAAGAAAAGTATGCAAAAGAAAGGGCGCCCCGCAGCTTGGCCTTCGGCTTCCCTCGCAGGAACGGTTTTTTCGGCGCGGGCAGAAACTCGTTCACCTGC
>JAXHVL010000126.1:0-6486 GCA_034189225.1 Thermodesulfobacteriota bacterium | reverse complement strand
CATAAAAAGTACCATAAAGAGATATTTTTATTTCAACCATGAAGAACATGAAGAGCATGAAGTTGAAATTATTGTTAATTTTTTATTTCTTCATGATCTTCATGCGCTTCATGGTCAAAAAGTCAATTTTGGGACGGCAAAGTAAAAAGTTCAAGATACGGCGCAGCCCTATCACTCCCGAGGAATGAGGCGTACTTGGCGTACGCCGCAGTGACGAGGGATGCAGCGCAACACAGATATTGGACTTTTTACGAAGCCGTCTTCTTTGGGCGAGCAAAGAAAAGTATGATTAAAAAAATTGCAGTTCTTTCAAAAAACTCATGAATGCGGCAACACCAGGAGGTTAACAAACCCCTGGTTTTCCGGGTCTGACTCCACATCCGCCACCCAGGTCTCCAGGCATTGCCGGCATACCGCGTGAATCCGGCAACCGATATGATCGATAAGGTGGAGGGACATATCAAAAACCGCCAGCACATCCAGCATGGCCCGGGCGGAAGACCCCGCCTTTCTGAGCCCGTAAGGCCAGAACTCAACAATCATGGCCAGATGATCGCGGTTTTCAAGTATCACATCGGTAAGCCCTTCCAGAATAGCGGTTTCCGATCCCTGGGTATCAATCTTGATAAAATCCACCCGGCGGGTAATCTCCCGCACGTGATATCCGCCGTGGACAACCGCAGCCGGACGGCGGCAGCGGCCATCCCCATTATCGTATAATTGATGATCCCCGCTATTGTCTTCGGACCGGTAAATAAAGCCGCTGCCCGTATAGTCGGCGACGGCGGCATGAACCAGCCTGGCATTGGTCAGGTTGTTCAACACCAGGTTTTTCCGAAGCAGGGTGAAGTTATCCTCGTCCGGCTCGTAAGCTACCACCAGTCCTTCCTCACCGACAACCACGGCCGCCAGCAGCGTGTAATAGCCGATGTTGGCGCCGATATCCAAAAAGACCCCGCCCCGGCAAAGATGTGCCAGGATCAGGGCTGTTTCATAAGGTTCCCATATTCCCGCCTCCCGGATCTGTTTTGATACGCACGCATCGTTTTGGGAATGCAGGTGCATGGCCAGCGGCGTGGTGATTGCCGGTATGTTTAGATAATGCGTTTCCATCAAGGGGAACATCATATTAATAAACGGTTAGCCTGTGTGGACAATCATGCTATAGGCTTGCATAATCACCGAAATTTCTTTATCATGAGGCTTATATTCTCTCAAGTGCACTCATTTTGCAAGAACAAATACGTACGGACAACAACGGAAAACAGTATGAAAAACCTGTATTGGCTGGCCATAATTATCCTCATATGCACAGCGGCCGGAACCGTCCGGGCGGCCGACCTCCCCATATCGATGGATGTGGAACTGAGCCTGGATCGCCTCGAGGGAATATCTCAATATCAGATCGGCGGCCAGGTTGTCACGCCAACGGACAGCGCCTTTATCCGCTTTCCCTTAAGCGAGCTGGAATTCCCGCTGGAAAGTTATCTCGGCTCAATCACGCTGAACACCACCATATGGGATCGGCTGACCGTCTCCATGAGCGGCACGGCGAACATGGTCCACGCCGATCCCGGGACAATGAAGGATTCGGACTGGATTAACACCAGTGTTTATCCCGATATATACTCCGAAAGCGAAGCAGACCTGGATGTACGGATATGGGAAGCGAAGCTCGCCTGGCGCTTGTTTCAGCGCGCCCCTTACGCCCTGTATGTGGGTCTCGGTTATATTTCCCAGGATTTCGGGTTTGACGTGGGCAACACCTATCAGGTTTCCAGCGTCCCCGGGTACAGCACGGGGTTCTATTCCGGTGCCACGCTGACCTATGATGTCACCTATACCATACCTTACGGAGAAATTAGGGGAACATATGCGGCAACGGACAAAACCATCATCGAACTTTCAGGGGGCTACAGTCCCTATGCCAGGGCCGAGGATACAGATCAGCACCTTCTCACCGATCGGATGTCCAAAGGGGATTGCGACGGATATGCCATACTGGGGGCCGTCAAAACCCGGTATTTTTTCACGGACCGGTTTTCAGCAAACTTTGGCATGCATTACCGGTATATATTTACCGAGGGCATTTCGAAAACCTATGACAGTGTGAGCAATCACTGGCTGCACACCATTGATCAGGAAATCGAAAGCAAGCAGGCTTCCGTTCGCCTCGGCATCGGTTACGAATTTTAACCCGGAGGTTAATAGATGAAACATACGGTTTTCGCTCTGCTGATGATGGGGGCAATTATTTTCTCAGGCCTGCCCGCGGCAGCCGGGGATCTGATCGACACGGACATATCCGTGGGCATTGCCCGCCTTCACGGGGACACGACCTACCGGATCGGTGGTCTGGTCCAGACCCCCACCGGTACCGATGTCACCAATTCGCCCCTCAGTGAGCTGAGTTTTCCGCTGGAAATATTCATGATGTCGGTCAATACAGAAATTACCGTTGCCGACCGCCTGGCCCTGCTGCTCAGCGCCGGGACCGGCTTGACGGACGACACCCGCGACATGCAGGATTCAGACTGGGAATGGGAAGATTCTCCCATTACTCGCACCACCTATTCCGAAAGCAGCACGGAGCTGGATGCCCTGACGTTCTCCGGCCGGCTGCGATACAGGATATTTAATACCCATCTCAACGAATTCGCCTCGCACACCGGGGAACGTTACGACCTTGGATTCTGGGCCGGCGTGGGATACCTGCATAAAGAATTTGAATTTGCCGCATCGGACACCTACCAGACCTCCCGGGTTGCGGCCCAGAACCTGGGTTTGATTTCCGGCCCGACACTCACCTACGATATTACCTACACCATTCCCTATATGGAATTGGCGGCCACCCTCAACGTAAACGACAAAACCGATCTGAATGTTTCGGTGGGATATACCCCGTATGCAAAAGCCGAAGACGAGGATCATCACCTCTTAAGAAACATGACCGCCCGGGGCGACGGCGACGGCGATGCCACCCTGTTGTCCATTGACAGTCGGTTCGCCCTTACGGAACACTGGTTCACCGGCCTGACCGTCGACTATTGTTATGTCGAAACAGAGGGAGAATCCGTTACATACGTCAACAACGCCTGGGCATATACCATCAATGAAGAGATGGAAAGCGAGCATACGACCATCAGCATCAAGCTCGGCTGCCGATTCTGACCCGGAGATATCATGGCCTTTGCAGCAGTCTTACAACCGGGGAAAACCTTTATCACCGCCAACCTGGGATACCTGCTGGACCTGGGCGCAGGCACCAATTTCAACACAAGGAACACCTGAAACAGATCCGGTTCCGCTTTATCGTCAACCAGGTAAGAAAACATAAAAAGAAATATATCGGCGAAACCACCAAAAAGCTGTGTGAACGTCATTTTTTTCGGTGTTCCAGTTCCTGGGCAATATCACCTATGATGAACGGAAAGGCCCCTGAACCGCAAAGAATTCATGGCCCGGATCAAAACGACCACTCAATCTCCGGAAGCCCGGGCCATGGCCGAGGCCTTATCGGGTAAATCATCGCTTACAGGCGCGGACATTCAAGCCTACCGGCGTTTACTGGGCCTGACCGTAGACAAGGTATACGAAATCACCCGCATCGCCACCTCCACCATCAGAGACATTGAAAACGATGCCTTTGACAGGCTGCCCCCCTCCATTTACCTGAAAAGCTTCTTAACCGCCTATGCGGAAATCCTTCACATTTCACCGGAAATCATCGTAAACGGATATATGGCCAATTTAAAGGCGAAAAGCTGATCAAATCCCGTACTGTCTGGAAAAATCCCTCACAATCGCAGCCAGGTCCTCCGGCAGGCGGTCAAAAACGGTTTTCTCAATATCCGCCGGTACCTCCCCGTAATAGGCATGGGCGATACCGCCTGCGATACAGGCCAGGGTATCGCTGTCTCCGCCCAGGGAGACCGCATTGCGTATGGCGTCCTCAAAGGATTCGGATTCCAGGAAGGCAATGATGGCCTCCGGCACCGATCCCTGGCAGGATACGTCAAACCCGTAGCCCGGCCGTATATCCGCCAGTGTCCTGGACAGATCATACCCGAACGCCGAGGCAACCGCCTGCCGGATCTCCGCTTTCTCTTGCCCCTGCCGGCCCATCCATACGGAAAGGGCCGTGGCCTGAGCCCCCTTGATCCCTTCGGGATGGTTATGGGTGATTTCGGCTGACCGTCGGGCTTCCCGCATGACCGCCTCCCGGGTATCCATGGCAAACCCCACCGGGCTGACCCGCATGGCCGATCCATTGCCCCAGCTGTTATAGGGCATAGCATCATCCGCAAACAGCCAGTGAACAAAGCTGCCCCCATACCCGGCATTGGGGTACCGCCGCCCTATGGACCGGACCGCCGCCGCATAATCCCCATCGGTCATCAGGGCATACGCCACGGCAACGGTCAACACCGAATCGTCGGTAATCCGGGAGGCCGGGGAAAACAGCGGAAAATCTCTGGTCTTGATGGGCCGCGCCTCGTACACCGACCCCACGATATCGCCTGCAATGGCACCCAGCATAAACACCTCCCGAAAAACGTTTTTCCTTTACACTTTGTGCCAATAACGTTATACAGGATTTTCAAAATACAAGTTAAGATTATATTTTTAAGATATCAACCAGAAACCCCTTTCAGACCAAAGGATTCAAATGGCTGCCGTCACTAGTCTTGCCGTCATCATCTTTGCCATTTACCTGCTGATCATTATTTCCAACGATTTTTTTATCGAAAGCCTGGACAGGATATCAGAAAAACTCAGACTTTCGCCCAGCGTGGCCGGTGCCACGCTCATGGCGATGGGATCTTCGGCGCCAGAGCTTTCCATCGCCCTGATCGCCCTGTTTACCCACGGCGGGGCACACAGCGACATGGGAATCGGCACCATTGTGGGATCGGCCGTCTTTAATATTCTGGTAATCACCGGCCTGTGCGCGGTTATCAGGACCGCGGCCGTGACGCTGGGCGCCATTATCCGGGACACGGCTTTTTACGTGGCCAGTATTCTCATAATGGTGTATATCTTCGCCGACGGCGCCGTTACCCCGGCCGAGCCCTTTTTTCTGATCGCTCTCTATGGCGCCTATCTGCTCGCCCTGTTTCTTTACCCCGGCGATGAATTTCAGGAACCGGCCCCGCATCCTCCCGTCATACCGGATAATAACGGCAGCAGTGGGCCGCTGAAACTTTTCAACCGGTGGATCAAGCACGTCGTGACCATTGTTGCCGGCGATGCCCACAAAAACTATCTGCGCGCCTTTGCCGTATCCATTCTGATTATTGTGATCATCAGCAAGGTGCTGGTGGACAATGCCATTATCTTTGCCAATGCTATTCACCTGCCGCCGGTTATCGTGGCCCTGACCATACTGGCCGCCGGCACATCAGCGCCGGACCTGATATCATCGATCATCGTCGCAAAGCAGGGCCGGGGCGACATGGCCATTGCCAATGCCGTTGGCTCCAACATCTTTGACATTCTGATCGGCCTTGGGCTGCCGTGGCTGATTATCCTGTATGCCACATCGCGGGATATCATCCCGGTGGGCACCAAAGACCTGATGGAGTCCGTGTTTATCCTTATCGGAACGGTGATGGTGCTGTTTTTCTTTCTCTGCACACAGCGGCAACTGGGTAAAAAAGAGGGGATTGTGCTGCTTTTGATTTACGCGGGGTATATCGCCTGGACCGTGTTGAATTAGCCACAGACGCACACAGACAAACACAGACGATTCAGCGCAGAGGCGCGGAGGGCGCAGAGGCACTTTTCTATCTGCGCCCTCTGCGCGCTGAAAAAAAAGAGCGCGTGCCCCCATCCAGTGCCATGCGCTCTGTTATTGACGGCTTCGTAAAAAGCTTCCAATCCCGCCGCGGCGTTTTTGCAGGAAGTAACTTATGGAGGTCTAAAGACCTCCGCTACACAAACCGAGGCAATATCCCCTGATTCGATAATGGCCTCAATTCATGTAACGTATTATGGCGGGATCGAAAGATTGCTTCGCCACTTCTACCTTTTCGTGATCGTAATCGACTGCCGTTTGATTAACCACGGAATACACGGAAAGGCACAGAAAAAGGGAGCAAGATGGTTCCTTCCGTGCTCTTCCGTGTATTCCGTGGTTAAAAAAAATGCTTTGATTTTAAATGAATTACCACGTTAAGTTCCTTGGAAGTCCAATAGCAGCAAAGCGATGCATCTCTCGTCATGTTGTAAACAAATCAATTTTATTCAATTTTTCAGTTTGCCGAAACAACTGAACAACAACACGTGCCCAGCCCCTTGCAGCGCAGCCGAGCAGGGGCGGTTTTTTCGGAAGACGCGGGCAGATTGTCTGAGCAGACAAGGCTTATCGCATCTGCACAAAAAGACAGGCGAGTTTCTGCCCGCGCCGAAAAAACCGTTCCTGCGAGGGTAGCCGGAGGCCAAGCTGCGGGGCGCCCTTTCTTTTGCATACTTTTCTTTGGGCGA
>JAXHVL010000125.1:0-4407 GCA_034189225.1 Thermodesulfobacteriota bacterium | reverse complement strand
CTTGTGTTCGCCCGATCAGCGGGCGAACACAAGGTTCGCCCCTACACCGTACGTGACATGACGAGAGATTCATCGCAACGCAGATATTGGAAACTTCCAAGGAACTTCATCTGCCAATTTATTGTAAACATATCAATTTATTCAATTTTTCAGTTTGCCAAAACAACTGAACAGCAACACGTGCCCCGCCCCTTGCAGCGCAGCCGAGCAGGGGCGGTTTTTTCGGAAGACGCGGGCAGACTGTGTGAGTAGACGAGGCTTACCGCATCTCCACAAAAAGACAGGCGAGTTTCTGCCCGCGCCGAAAAAACCGTCCCTGCGAGGGAAGCCGAAGGCCCCAAAATATCAAATAGACGCGGGGCGCCCTTTCTTTTGCATACTTTTCTTTGGGCGAGCAAAGAAAAGTATGAATAAAAATCAGGATACACGGCCCTGCCTCTCCATAGTGAAAAACGGCTGAGAAAGCAGAGCGAACCGATGACGGCAAACTGCTCTTTACTCTTTAGTGTCCATGCATAACTGGACGGACACTATTTTTCGTCTTTATCTTTATCGCCATCGCCGCTTTCGATTTTGTCTTTTCCGGTCTCGTCAATTTCCGAGGTGGCTTTCTTGAAGTTCTTGATCCCCTTGCCGATGCCAGAGCCGATTTCGGGCAGTTTGCCCGCCCCGAAAACCACAAGCACAATAACCAGGACAATGAGAAGTTCCGGCATGCCGATTCCGAACATGTGTATCCTCCAGTGACACCGCCTTTCGGCGGCGCATTAAATAAATTTCAGGTGATTACAGCGTCCTTCGTAAAACCTTGGAATCACCAGCCATCAAGCATACTCAAGCATATTAAATATCATTTCAGGATATGGTATGTCAACAAATCTATGGTCGGGCCGGAAAAATCTTGAGAATTGCAGCGGATTCTATTACAGTATAAACGATGAACGCTTGATTCAAATTCTTAAAATAATTACATTTGACCTGACACATACTGAATGAGAAAAAGCACCGGGCTATTGCCAAAGAAAGGAGCTCCCGCATTATGGAAAATAATTTTCAGCCCGGCCTGCGTGCCGCCCTGATCGGCAGTCTGCCCATGAGGGACCATGCCGCGGCCACACAGATGGTAATGGATTACGTGCCGGAAATCCCATTGTGGGTGCAGCTTCCGGCATTTGAACAGGAGGGCATGCTTGCCCAGTTCCTGCCGGGATTTCCAGGGCTGACACAAAAAGACGACAAACTTTTCATCGATACCAACAGCGAATCCTTTGAAGCCGATGTGGTGGCATTCTACGAAGACTATCTCAGTGCCGCCGAGGACGGCAAGTCCCTTATGGGCTCCCGGTTTGCCCTCGGCAAAGAAGAAGCTGCCGGGTTTGAAGAATTCATGCACCAGGCGTCCGGCAGGACCGATACCATGGCCGCCGCCAAGGGCCAGATCACCGGCCCCTTCACCTTTGCCACGGGCATGGTGGATGCCGACGACAGGGCTCTGTTCTATGACGATCAGCTCCGGGATATCGCGGTCAAACTTATCGCCATGAAAGCCCGCTGGCAGGCGCGGCGGCTTGCGGAACTGGGAAAGCCGGTGATCATATTTTTTGACGAGCCGGGCCTGACTGCCTTTGGCTCTTCGGCATTCATCAGCATCTCCAAGGAAGATGTGGCCGTTTGCTTTGATGAAGTGGTGGAGGCGGTGCATGCCGAAGGCGGACTGACCGGGGTCCATGTGTGCGCCAACGCTGAATGGTCCATAATTCTGGAGTCCGCGGCGGACATCGTGAGTTTCGATGCTTACTCATTTTTTGACAAATTCATTCTCTACCCCGAACAGATCAAAAAATTCATGGACCTGGGCAATATCCTGGCGTGGGGCATCGTTCCCACATCGAATGCCGCGGACATCAAAAAGGAAACCGTGGACAACCTGGCGGCCATGTGGGAAGATCAGGCCCGCCAGATTGAAGCGTTGGGTATCGACCGCGCCACCATCGAGGCCCAGTCCCTGATCACGCCCAGCTGCGGCACGGGCTCCCTGGACCTTGACATAGCCACGCGGGTCCTGGAACTGACCCGTGGGGTTTCGGACAAACTCAGGAAGAACGGATAACCATAAACAGACAAGCGAGTTGAAATAAAACGAGGTACCTTCATGAACGAGGCGACACAGAAATTTACCGGTGCCACCAAATATGTCCTGGACAGTGAATTGGCACAGATCGTCAACGTATCCATGGCGCTTGAAATGCCGCTCCTGTTAAAGGGCGAGCCCGGCACCGGCAAAACTATGCTGGCCCATGCCATTGCGGAAAATCTGGACATGCCGCTGATTGTCCTGAACGTGAAATCCAACATGAAACTGGTGGAAGCGCTATACCAGTACGACACCCTGACCCGGCTCAATGATGCCCGCTTCGGCGACTCCATACGGAATGTGAGCAATATCGAGGAATACATCAGGATGGGGAAAATTGGTCAGGCATTTACGGCGGATGAGCGGACGATTATGCTGATCGACGAAATCGACAAGGCGGACACCGACTTTCAGGACGACATGCTGGATGTGCTGGATCAGATGACCTTTGATATCGTTGAAATTGACCAGACCATCAGCGCCAAAAACCGGCCGGTGATCATCATCACGTCCAATGCCAAGAAAGACCTGTCCGACCCGTTTCTGGGGCGATGCAATTTTCATCACATCGCCTTTCCGGACCCAAAAATGATGCGGAAGATTGTCGGGGTTCATTTTCCGTCCATTGATGACCAGCTTCTGGAAAACGCGGTGGAGGCCTTTTACAAGCTCAGGCAGCTGGACAGTATCGAGAAAAAGCCCGCCACCCGGGAACTGATCAACTGGATTCGGGCACTCAAGTCGGATCCGGATTTCAATCCCAAAAAGCTGGCAAAGGGCGACATGCCTTACCTAGGCGTGCTGTTCAAAAAGAGTGGTGACTATCAACGTGCAGCGGGCGCGCTGGAACGACGGCGCATGTTCTAACCGGAATCTTCCATGTTTATCGATTTTTTTTACAAGTTAAAAGATATCGGGGTGCCGGTCACCCCCACCTCTTTCCTGACGCTCCACAAAGCCCTGGCCGAAGGGCTGGTGCAGTCCGTGGACGATTTCTACACCACCAGCCGGACCATCCTTGTGAAAAGCGAGCGGTATTTCGACCTGTTTGACCAGCTGTTTGCCCATGTCTTCCAGGGCGCGGAAATGCCGGAAGGTGAGGATTGGGAAATGGATGAAATCATTCGGGGGATGCTAGAAGATTGGCTCAAGGATCCCAAGGAACTGGCCGACATGCTGGGCATGGATGAATCCGATGTGGCAAAAATGACGCCGGAAGAGGTCATGGAATATTTCAAACAACGGCTCGCCGAACAGACCGAGCGTCATGACGGGGGCAACCGGTGGATCGGCACGGGCGGCTATTCGCCCGTTGGCCATTCAGGCAAACACCCCGGCGGCATGCGCGTAGGCGGCGAGTCCCGGAGCAAATCCGCCGTAAAAGTGGCTATGGAAAGGCGGTACAAGGATTATTCCCGGTCCGGCCCCCTGACCCAGGCCCAGGTGGGCGAAGCGCTCAAGCGGCTTCGCAACATGGTGCCGGCCGGCCCCAAGGACGAGGTCAACGTCGACAAGAGCATCTACCAGACCGTAAAAAACGGCGGGGAGATCGAAATCATTTTTGACCGGCGGCTGAAGGACCGGCTGAAGGTGATCCTGGCCATCGACAACGGCGGATGGTCCATGGACCCATACGTGGGAGTGGTCCAGACCCTCTTTGATTACGCCCGGGCACAATTCAAAGACTTGAAAACCTGTTTTTTTCACAACACGATTTACGATAATCTCTGGGAAGACCCCACCCGGTACAAAAAACCACGCAAAGTATCCGAACTGGTGCGACTGGACCCTGAGACCCGGCTCATCCTGGTGGGGGATGCGAGCATGGCGCCTTACGAACTCATGGCCCGGGACGGTTCCCTTTACATGGATGTACGCAGCGGCAACCCGAGTATTGATCAGCTTCAGCTTCTGGCCGACACCTTTCCTCACGCGGTGTGGCTCAACCCCGTGCCCATGCGCATGTGGAACTATACCCAGTCCATCAACATCATCCGGCAGATTTTCCCCATGTACGAACTTTCCCTGGACGGGCTGGAGCAGGCGGTTTCGCACATGATGGAAGCGGCCTGATACGCAATTGCTCTCACCGCCGCGGCGTTTTTGCAGAAAGTAACTTGCGCGAGGCTTGGTTTTTTACCGCTATTTGTGGTAAACGACCCATTTTTCTTTCATACTTTTCTTTGCTCGCCCAAAGAAAAGTATGCAAAAGAAAGGGCGCCCCGCAGCTTGGCCTTCGGCTTCCCTCGCAGGAACGGTTTTTTCGGCGCGGG
>JAXHVL010000124.1:0-40019 GCA_034189225.1 Thermodesulfobacteriota bacterium | reverse complement strand
ACAGGCGAGTTTCTGCCCGCGCCGAAAAAACCGTTCCTGCGAGGGTAGCCGGAGGCCAAGCTGCGGGGCGCCCTTTCTTTTGCATACTTTTCTTTGGGCGAGCAAAGAAAAGTATGAAAGAAAAATCGATCATTCAGCACAATTAGCGGTAAAAAACCAAACCTCGCGTAAGTTACTTGCTGCAAAAACGCCGCGGCGGGGCAGGAAGCTTTTTACGAACCCATCAAATTTGACTGCAAGGACACATGCCTTGGCTGTTAAAACAAAGAAAAGGCCATTAACCAAGGGGGAAAAAACCCGGCTTGCCATTTTAAGGGCCGCCCGGTCGGTTTTTACCACCACTTCCTTCCAGGGGGGGCCTGTCTCCGTGCTATTGCCGATAAGGCAGGCGTCCGCCACCCCCTTGTGCTGCATTATTTCAACTCCAAAAGCGAGCTGTTTGAAGCGGTTGCCAACCAGATTCAGGCAGCGATACTGGACAACAACCCCCGTTTTCTGGACCGCTTGCGGAATTCCTCAAAATGATCCACCAGAATGCCCCGGCCCATGTATCCTTTGACGAACTGAGCCAGTGGCTCTACACAATTGCCATGATGGGATATACCTTTGCCGGCGCGCCCAACTATCCCGCCGGGGTTATAAACCTTGATCCCGCTTCCGAACATTACCGGCAACGGGTTTTTGAAACCCTGTGTTTTGTGTTCATGCCCGCCATGCTGGAACGCATGGGAACGGCGGACGCACCAGGCGCATAATTGAATGGCTCACCGCCAGCCGGCAGTTAAACGGTATTCCAGGTAGGTGAAAAATTTTTCAAATATCAGGCACATGACCGCCAGGACGATCAGGCAGACGATGATGATATCGATGCGCATGAGGCTTTCGGCCTTCATCAGCAAAGCGCCGATTCCCGTGGGAATGGCCACCATCTCGGCGGCGATGATAGTCCGCCACGCCATGCCCGCCTCCAGCCGAAATCCGGTAAAAATATTGGGCAGTGCCAACGGCAGCACAACGGCGAACAGGATTCGAATATCCGACGCCCCAAGGGTCCTTGCCACCCGGATGTAATCCCTGTCCACGGATTTTATGCCGGTAACTGTGTTATACAGCACCGGAAAAAACGAACAGATGAAGATGAGCACGATGGGCAGCAGCTCATTGATGCCGATCCAAAGCATGAGCAACGGAATCCATCCCAGCGCGGGGATGGGGTAAAACAGGCTGATAATGGGATTCAGGGTTCTGTCGACCACCTGCCGCCATCCCATCAGAGTGCCAACGGCCACACCTGCCACGGAACCGGCGCTAAACCCGATTAGCACTCGCGTAAGGCTGCTTAAAAAATGCCGGCCCAGCACGCCGTCGGCACTCAGGCGATAAAACTCCGCCATCACCTCGGAAAACGGCGGCAGAAAAAACTGCCCCGGCAGAACGCCAAGCCGCGCCACCACTTCCCATGCGGCCAGAAATGCGGCTATGGGCAGCACGCCCCATGCAACCCCGGCTTTATTGATCGGTTGCTTCATCAACGCCTCCGCCGGTTCCATCTTCATGTAAAAACCGGATGATATTGGGCCCCCAGAACGCCACGGCCGCTTCTTTGTCCGGATAAAGATGATGCCGTTCCCGGAGATAAGGCGGCAGCTTGATCTCAAAATCATAGGGCCGGCCACTGCCGTTGATTCTGAAATAAATCAGGCAGTATTCCGGCAACGCAAACACGGAAACAATACGGCCGGAAAACACGTTGTGCTTGAGTGCATCGCGGACGGGCTGCCCCGTCTTGAGGACCTTGATATCCTGCTGACGGATGCAGACCTCCATCCGCCGGCCTTCCGGGATGGGCTGCTGCACAAAAACACTGAAATCACCGGTATCGATGATTGTCCCCCCCTTGCCGGACCGGGCCACTCCCGAAAAAATGTTCCGGTAATTCAGATACCGGGCCACTCCTTTGGTGGCCGGGCGTTCAAAAATTTCCTCCGGTGTCCCGGACTGATGGATAACGCCGTTTAACAGCACCGACATCTGCTCACCCATGCTGTAAGCCTCCTCCAGATTGTGCGTGATGTGAATGGCCGTTATACCGATTTCATTGATAACCTTCTTCATATCAATCCACAGGTTACGCTTGGACCCCTCATCAATGGCGGAAAAGGGTTCATCAAGGAGTATCAGTTCCGGTTCCGTGGCCAGGGCGCGGGCCAGTGCGACCTTCTGGCGTTCACCGCCGGAAAGATTTCTGATACCGCGCCGCCGGAGATGGGCAATGTTCAACATCCCGCAGAGCCGTTCCACACGACGATCCGCATCCCGGTCCCCTTTGCCGCCGTGCGGCAGGCCGAACCTGATGTTGTTTTCCACGCTCAGGTGAGGGAAAAGCGAATAATTCTGCGGGACATATCCCATGCGCCGATTTTCCGGCGCACGGCGGCTGATATCCGTCCCGTTCAGATAAACAGCGCCACTCGCCGGAATGTGAAAACCGAGAATACACTTCATGAGTGAGGATTTGCCACTGCCCGTGGGCCCCAGCAGTACACGGTAGGCACCTTTTTTACAAACGAGATGAATGTCACTGAGCCGGAACCCGCCCAGCGATAAATTCAGCGCCGCCACTTCCAGATAGGCCCCTTTCATACAATCCCAGCATTCGGGAACCGGCCATTGATTCCCCCACCGTTCCGGCCGACATTCATTGTTTTACCTATCCGCACCGTCCCACACCCGTTCCATGATTTGTAGTTATGCATTAACGGGAACAACGATCCGTAAATTTTTTTAAAAATCAAGGTTGGCCGTCTCTTTTTTTAAAAACCGCTGAAAATTATTATAAACGCGCCAGAACGCGTGAATGGCGTTTTCGCCTTCAGTCGTGATTGTTGCCCCCCCCCCGCCTTTTCCGCCCGTAGCGGTCTCCACAAGCGGGGTCCGGCCCTGTCGGTTCATGGAATCAACAAGCTCCCAGGCATGCCGGTAAGACATTTTCATGGATCTGGCCGCCCTGGATATGGAGCCGTATTCCTGAATCCGCTGAAGAAGCACCACCCGGCCATAACCGATAAAGGTGCCCTTTTCGCCTTCAATCCATACCTTCCCCCGTACTCTGGGGCCTGTCATCACCGCTTCGTTATCTTGTTTTTTTTGATGGCGTTTGTGACCTGAGGGTGCCATTATCCGGTCTCCATTTCCTCTTTTGCCCATCGCCGCTATACCCCTGACACCAGTTTGCGCAGCTCCAGTTTGCACAAAAATTGATCAGAGGGATAGCATCCTGCCCACCAGCGCTTCCACGTTTTTCCGGGGCCACACCGGCAAATCTGTTTCCACGGCATCATCCGACACAACCGCATGGATACCTTCCTGTTCGTGGAAAATCGGATCCGTGTGTGTTTCCGCCCGCCACACTTCCAGCTTTATCCCGGGACCGTCAATATACCCTTCCACGAGGATAATATCGCATGGGTCGAAAAGGGACGCAAGTTTATTAAATGGATCTTCATCCGGTTGCCTGGGCAGGAAAACCGCGATCTGGTCGGTGGTCGCAATCGCAGCGGGATTGCCCCCCGCCTTGCGGTGGCGGTAAGAATCTTTTCCGGGTTTTTCCAGTTCGTGGGCATGGCCGCTGTGTTTCAAGGTCCCTACCTGCAGCCCGCGCTTTTGCAATTCGCCGATAAGCTCGAGAATCAGGGTGGTTTTTCCGTTTCCCGACCGCCCCACGATATGTACGATTTTCATTCACACCCTCCACACGCAAGATAATGAATGTTGGACAGGGTAAACCAGTAGGCAAGCCCCACGCATATTACGGCACCGACCCCAATCGGCAGCACCAGTGCCACTGACCTGTTCCGGCAGATGTTTTTTTATCCGCTCAAGCATGATAGTCTCGTAAAAAGCTTCCAGCGCCACGCGCGGCGTTTTCGCAGAAAGTAACGTGCGCTTGGATCGACTTTTTTACCGTGATTACTTTAAACAGCCAATTGTTCATTCATACTTTTCTTTGCTCGCCCAAAGAAGACGGCTTCGTAAAAAGTCCAATTTCTTTGTTGCGCTGCATCTCTCGTCATGTCACAAACAGCTAAGTACGCTCCATTCCTCGAGATTTGCGCGCCTCGAACTTGAACTTTTTACTTTGCCGTCCCAAAATTGACTTTTTACGAGTGCATCAAAGAAAAGTATGCAAAAGAAAGGGCGCCCCGCAGCTTGGCCTTCGGCTTCCCTCGCAGGGACACTTTTTTCGGCGCGGGCAGAAACTCGCCTGTCATTTTTTGCAGATGCATTAAACCTCGTCTGCTCAAACAGTCTGTCCGCGTCTTCCGGAAAAACCGCCCCTGCTCGGCTGCGCTGCAAGGGGCGGGGCACGTGTTGCTGTTCAGTTGTTTCGGCAGACTGAAAAACATGGCAATAAACTAAAAAATTGCATAAAATTGATATGTTTACAATAAATTGGCAGATTAAGTTCCTTGGAAGTCATTTTGGGACGGCAAACTCAACAACCACCCCGGCCTTTGTGGCGGGATGGGTTGAAACAAACGGCTGAAAGCCGGGATACGGGTCTACAGACCCGTTAATGTTCCGTCTTGAAATTATCATGCTTCTTAGGTTCAAAATGGTACTTAATATTAAATTCGAAACACGAACCACAAAGGCACATGATTCTTAAACTCACCCTTCGTGTTCTTCGTGAACTTCGTGGTTCATTTAATTTGATGTTTATTACCACGAAGAGCACGAAGATATATGCATAGAATAGATGCTCGGAAAAAACCGGTATCTATTGAAGCATAGCACATTAAAAGGGAGTGATAAATCAGCCCGCCTAAAGGCGGAGGCTTTAACCCTAATTGAGACCAGTAAAAAGTTCAAGATGCGGCGTGGTTATCTCACTCTCGAGAAATTTTTTGTAGGGGCGAACACAAGGTTCGCCCCTACACCGTACGTGACATGACGAGAGATGCATCGCTTTGCTGCTATTGGGCTTTTTACGAAGCCGTCAGGCATGCCGATTTTCCGAAGTCATCATTGATTGTCTTCGGAGAACACCACCGCATTCGGGCAGTTCCGGGCAATCAGGCGCTTAAAAAGATTGACCCGGTTTATTTGGTTGGTCCCTTCGTAAATCTGATACAGTTTGGCGTCCCGCAGGATTTTCTCCACCAAGTGATCATGGCGGACACCGGCTAAGCCCATAATTTCAAGGGCCATGCGGCCATTCAGGACCCCCGCATCGGTGCCCACCACTTTGGCGAGGGAGCCCCATCCGTCAATCCGATCGACTTCTTCGGCCTTCTGAAAATCAAAGGCGAACTTTCGAAAAAGCCAGGTCATAACGGCGAATTTATAAAACGGCCTGAAAATCAAGTCAGACAGACGTATCGGCGTGTATTTCATCAAATAATACACCGGCTTGAAATTCATCGCTTTGCCCACCCCGTCCATGCCGTTTGTATAACCGGCTTCAAAGTGCGTAAGCCTTGCCACGGCCGCGTTTTTATACATTTCCGCCAGATGGGCCTGACACCATTCGTGATTGATCAAGGCAGTGCCATGGATTTCGGTTTCCGCCGCGAACTGGAAGGCCCGCTCAAAGGCGCCCCTTGCGGCACCGGTGCCGAAGGCGCTCACCCCAATTCTGGAGGATGCCCAGATATTCGCCAGAATCTGTTCCACGATCTCCCGCGGGCTTTTGGAAAGGCGCCGGGTCTGGTTATTGTCCAACAGCACATATTCTTCGGGGACAAAACAATCCCTGAAAACCAGCTCACTGGCGATGGAGCCTTTCTGCCCCATCTTCTTCTCCTTCTTGCCGAATTCAAACCCCGGTGTCCCCGTCTTAACGGCCAGCATCACCATGTTTTCCGATGCCTTTTCAATATCCGTATAGGCAAACAGCATATGCCAGGTGGAAAGGTGGCCGTTGCTGATAAAAATCTTGGTGCCGTTGATCACGTAGCCACCATCTTTCATCCTAGCATGGCAGGCCAGGGAGCCGGTGTCCATAAATTCCACGTTCTGGGAATCCGTACCCGCATCAGGCTCTGTCATGGCAAATGAGAGAAGGCACGGCTCGCCCGTCTTTCCACCCTTTACCACATACCTTGAGATTTCATCGATCAGGCGTACGTTCCAGGAAGACGCCAGGCCGATGTACCCCAAGTAATGCACGCCGATCAAATTCGCCATGGCAGCGCATACCGAACCGATTTCTTCCATGAATACGCCGACGCAGGATAGGTTGTAGCCGCTGCCGCCGAAAATTTTGGGGATGAACATGTGATAGAATCCCCATTCATTGGCTTTTTTGACAAATGACCACGGCAGGTAATCCGGATCCCGGTGCATTTGAAGGTCCAGCTCGGTCACATAGGGACGGGCCACCTCTTCATTGAAGCGCCGCGCAATGGCCACAACCTCTTTCATCTCCCTGATAATGCCTTTCGGCTGTTTCCCGGTGGCCCGCAGGCTGCACATAATGTCGTCGAACCTGGGTTCCTTTTCTAAAAAGGCTTTCATGTCAAATCCCATTCGCATAATATTGTCCCTTCACCGAATCCCCGGCAACGGTGCGACGCCTTCGGTTTACACGCCTTTTACCATCTGGCCGGAAATTAAATTAATAATCCGCCGGGGGGTTACGCGGTTGAAGACGAAAAAAAGCAGCCATAGATGCGGCTCCGGTATATACACCCGCTTGCCCTTTTTAAACGCACTCACCCCTTTTCTGGCAATGTCCGCAGGGCTGCTTTTGCCGCCGAATGAATAAAACTTTAACTTCCGGGGAAAATTATTACCTTTGAGCAATGGCGTATCCGTGTATCCGGGATTCAGTGTAAACACATGAACGCCAGTTTGCCGAAGCTCCTGATCGACCGCTTCGCTCAAACTCTGGACAAATGCCTTGGTGGCCCCGTAAACCGCATGGCGGGGGGTGGGAACGAAGGCGGACACCGAACTGACGTTAAAAACGGCCCCACTGCCCCGTTCAACCATTTCCGGCACCAAGTATCGCATTAGCAGCATATACGCCCTGAGATTGACTGCCATTACTTTTTCCTGAAGCTCGGCGGAAATCTCGTGAAAACTGCCAAACGCCATCATACCGGCGTTATTCACCAGAATGTCAACAGAGGACACACACGCTTTAACCTGTTCATACACCCGTGCCGGCCCATCCGTCTCCGAGAGATCGCCGGTCACCGGCCATGCCTTCACCCCGAACCCGGTCTCCAGTTCCGCGCACCACCGGGCAAGGGTTTCCTCTTCCGCATCAAGCCCGGCAAGCACGAGATTGGCACCCTCGGCGGCAAAACACCGTGCCAGCTCTTTGCCGATGCCCGAGGCCCCGCCGGTAATCAATACGTTTTTGCCCTTCAATTCGATTGTCTTCATCATTTGCTCTTTCAAATTTTCCTTCAGCTGCCTGTGAACTTGTTTGCGAAGCGCTTTACGGCAGATAATGAATCTTCACCTGATCCCCCTTTTTCAGTGAATTGATCTCCTCCGGCACTTCGATCAGGACCTCCGCGCCGGTCATGGGGCTGAACACACCCGAGCGCTGCTCCGGTATGATCCACACAAGCGGCTTGGCCGACGCTTCACGGACAAACTTTCCCTTTAAAAATTTCCGCCGACCCGGCCGGATAATCCGGCTGTTGCTCAGAAAAGCGGTCCCGGTATTAAGCCCCCACGCCTTTCTTCCCAGCATCTTGTCAATCACCGGCCGGACAAAAAGAAAAAAATTGGTGGCAGCGGAAACCGGATTACCCGGCAGACCGAATATCAGGGTTTGGCCCATGCGACCGAAAAACAGGGGTTTGCCGGGTTTAACACGAACCCGCCAGAAAATTTCTTCCACCCCGGCCCGCTGCAAGGTCTCGTGTACGATATCATAATCACCAACCGAGACGCCACCGGACAAGAGAAGAATATTTTTTTGCGTATTCCTGGACAACAGGCGCAATAAATCATCGGATTTGTCCTGCACCGCTCCCAGCAACGAAACGCTGCACCCGGCGCTGCTTGTCAGACCGAACAGCATGTAGCCGTTGATATCATAAATCTGCCCCGCCCCCAAAGGGCGGCCGGGTGGCACCAGTTCGCTGCCAGTAGAAATAATTCCAACCTCGGGTTTTTGGGAAACCGATACCGAGGGCACACCACAACCGGCCACGACCCCCATCATCATGGCATCGATGGTTTTCCCGCCTGTGGCAACCACATTACCGGGCAGGATATCCTGCCCTTTGGTGATGATATAATCGTTATCCCCGACACCATCCAGCACATCGATGGTGTGTTCGTCCTTTGCAATGGTCTGCTCGATTTTGATGACGGCATCCGCACCCTCGGGCACCGCTGCCCCGGTCATGATCTTGATAGCTTCCCCGGTTTTCAGAACTTTCCCGGACATTCCGCCGGCATGAACATAATCCACCACCTTTAACCGCACGGGCGCGGCTTCTGTGGCACCGTTGACGTCCACAGCTTTGACGGCGTATCCATCCATGGTGGATTTGGCAAACGGGGGGACCGCCATAGGGCTTTCCACTTCCTGCCGCAACACCCTGCCGATGCTGTCCGTAAGACAAACCGATTCCATCGGTATTGGCTGTTTCACCGCATCCAGGCACAGATGCAGGGCATCTTCATAATCCATCAACTGCCTGGCAAAGGCAGGCGGTGTCTTTCGCTTTTCCGGCGTTGGGCGGTTCTCGGCAGTTTCTGCATTTTCGGCCGATATTTTCTGATTCGGCATTGCCTGCTCCATGCGTTTTCCTGTATACCGGGGCCGAGGTAGTTCGCCGATGCGGTCACCGCCGGCACCTCAGCAACCGGTTTATTTCTCTTCTTCAGGAATCTTCTGGCTAAGCGCCGCTTTCTTTGTCTTTGCAAAGGGCACATAATCCACCATAGACAATGAAGGGTCGTCATGGCCGTCGTGCACCTCAGCCGCAATTCGCGCCGGGGACATGGTGCCCCAGAAACAATACTCGGCCGATAGATCCTTCTCATCCGATGAATTCAAATTGGTCAGTTCCAAGCCGGCATTATCCTGTATGCAATTGCCGATGAAGGTCAATTCCCCTTTGATACAGATGCCGCCGGTTTTGCCCTCCCCTTCAGCGGCATTGCGCATAATCACATTATGCGCAATGGTCTTATTATGCATGCTCATGCCCCAGAAATTGATATACGCACCGCCACCCAGGCCGCTCAGACATTTGTTATCAACAACTGAGTTGCCCTGAATGGTACTGTTGGCTTCCGCATAAAAACCGCCACCCTTGGCGGCGGTATTGCCGGAAATTCTGTTGCCTTGAATCACTGCATAGCTGGTATACACCCCGCCGCCTTTTTTCTCGGTTTTATTGCCGGCAATGGTGTTGTCCACAATCGCCGACCGTGAGGTCCAGATACCGCCACCGGAACCGTCACTGGTATTGCCGGTTATCCGGTTATGGCGGATATCCACGGCCGCATTGGACTGATACCCATAGGCAAATATACCACCGCCATCGGCGGCCCGGTTGCCGGCAATATCATTGTCATGAACAAATACTCGTTTGCTGCCGTATATGTAAATACCGCCACCGTCGGAGGTGCTCACATTGTTCCGTATATCACAATTTTTTATGCTCACCGGCACTTCCTTAATGCGGATACCGGTCCCTTTATTGTCGCTGACGACAGTATTTAGGACATCCCCGCCCTGCCCGTCCATCACGATACCGCTGCCTTTCTCCACGATGCAGTGCCGCAACAGGCTTTTGACACCGCGCTCAGCCTGCACCGCCTTGCCTTCCAGGTCCAGGCTTCTGTTTTCAAAAAGAATGTTTCCCCATGGCGCCGCAGCATTCCCCGTAAAGGTCACCACACTGCCGGCTTCACCCGCCGCCACCAGCCCCCCCCGTACCCGGATGCTGACATCCTTCTTAAGATAAAGCGTTGTTCCCGGTTTGATTGTCAACTTAACCCCCTCCTTGACGAGCAGGTTGCCGGTAACAATATAGTCATGGATACCTCTGTCGCCCAGAATGGTATCTTGAATGATGCTTCCCCTGATGGTATTGGCCTCGGTGGTATCCGTGCGGATCATGGATTCGGCGTTAGCATTTTCAGGCAAGGGATATGCCGTATCCACAAGGTGCTTTCGATTAAACTTCCAGCTCACCAGTCCCAGATCGGAATCCTCGAGCCAATCAAACACCAACTGCTCAATGGCATAATCGCTGGCTGTCCCCCAGTAATTATTATGGGCCTTTAAGTCCGGTGTCAGGCTGTGGGATTGGAACGTCAATGCATAGCCGTCCGGCACGATAATGTTATTGTATTCCACCACCGGGTTGCCGGTAACGGTTATCGCCGAACTCGACGCAGGGCCGAAATGAAAATTGCCAACCAGTGAATTGCGGTTGATGATTCCGGCGCCTGTGTGAAAGATGCCGGTGCCTTCAGGGGCATCGTTACCCTCCACGAGATTATGGACAATTTGGCTGCTCTCTGAATAAATACCGCCACCCATGGGCGAATTATTCCCTGACACGACATTGTCCTTAACCAGTGACTGAATGGCATGAATGCCGCCGCCGGTTTCACGGGCCCGGTTGTTGGCCACACGGTTGCTCAGAATTTTCACATTGTACCCGAAAATCCCCCCTGCCTTGCGGTCGCTTTTATTATCCCGGACCACGTTTTCAACGACGGATATGTCTCCCCCGTTGTAGGAGAAGGCATAAATACCGCCGCCACCGTCCCGGCCGCCGTGAGATTCATTGTTATAAACCGTATTGGCTTTTACCAGTACCGTTTTATTGCTGTATACATTGATGCCCCCGCCGTTGCCGGAGGCGGCCTGCGCCTGTGTGGAGTTATCATGAAACGTATTATTAATGACAACGCCACCGCTGTATTCCAGTCTCAACGATGCGCCAACGTTATAGCGGAATTCGCAGTTTTCCACATGAGCGGTGCTGGTATTAATGGTAACGCCGGCGCCGTGCTCCACAACGCAGTGTTTTAAAACAATCTTATCTCCACCGTCATCCTTGCCCTGCCCGATGGCATTGACGAATTCAATGGCTTCCCAGGGGTTGTTCTCCGATTTCCAGGTAAACGTGATCGGCTGATCGGCCGTTCCCACGGCATTTAGGATTCCCCGGCAGGTGATCAGCACATCCTTTCCCATCCGGACCGTTACGCCGGGCTCTATTGTCAACTCAACCCCCGGCAGAATGTACATATTATCGTTGATCTCCACAGGCCCGTCTTTTTTCCGCCAACGGGTGTCCTTGTAGATGACCGTATTATAATTGGGGACCTTGATATCACTGAGCGCGAAATACATTTTCCCCCAGATGGTATTCGTAATTGCAGCGACCTCCTCATAATCGCTCAACTTAACGCCGTTGAGAAAGGTACAGGAAGAAAAGCTCAAACTGAAAAAACCAACCAGAAGAAAACAAACCATTGTTCTGAACATCTTGCCTGGTGTCATGACAGACCTCCTTTATCGCTTGCCCCATCCCCTGAGACCCTTAATTGCTAACATTATGCAAAACAATTAAGCTTATTGCATCAGTAGTTATTGAAATCGAACGTCTGTGCTTTTCTGGTTTTCTCCTCGGCCTTTACCGGCTCGGGAACCTCTTCCATGAACATCAGAAACAGGGCGGTGCGCCGAATCCATTTTTCGGGATCAGGGATTCGGGGAACACCGTCCGGTGTATAGAATACAAACGGCATTTTTGTGCCGGCGCCGGCGTATTTATCCGGGTCCCGCATAAAATCCTTTACCCACTGGTAGCGCAGCCGATCCTTGGAGAGCATCAGATCGATGGAAAGGTCTTCGAGCTTTTTGCCCTCAGGCGGTTCGCCGGTAAAATTTATCGGGTGACACTGCATGCATTTGTCATTTCTGAAACGGTATTTCCCCATATCAAGCGTCTTGTCTTCATAGTCGCTTTTCACCAGGGCCGGTTCGTAAGGCATGGCGGCCACCTTTTGCTTGTCGTCGGGCATCAACCGGTAAAGATACTGCATCAAAAGGGTTATTTCATCATTTTCAAAATTAAACTGGGGCATGCGAATATTCAGCCACGGCCGCATCTGAGTAGGCTGGCGCAGATAATCAAACAGCCATGTGGGCTGCACCTTTTCCACCTCGTTGACGATTCGCGGCGGCACCAGGGACTTTTTGGCAATTTTATCATCTATGCGGGGGGTCTCGCCATCGAGGATCTCATGGCACCCCTTGCAGTTGAAATGCCGCACCATCCAGTCCCCTCGTTCATTGATGCGCTGATTCTCCGAGGCTCTGTCGATATATTGTTCAGGCAGATCCAGCAGCCGGTTGTACAGATAAAACAGGGTGAGCCGTTTGAGGGCCACATCGTCCATGACATAATCGGGCATGTACATGGGCATGTCGTCTGTCTGATAAATCACCGGCTTTTGGATCTTGTTTTCGATCCAGTCCCACTTGGTATGCTTCACATCTGAATTGCCAAAGGGAAGCTCCTCCATACGTTTATCCGCCACGTCCGCCACACTGACACCCACCTTTGACGGATCTTCCTTGTCCTTGATGCGGTGGCACCCCAGGCAGCCGAGACTCTGAACCAGGCTCTTGCCCTCTTCCGGATTGCCTTCCACCATTTCCACCGCCGCCAGGCGCTCTTTAACCTGTTTGTCCTTCAGGCTGCTCACATAGGCGGTCAGGTTCTTCACCTGATCATCGGTTAATTCCACCTGCGGCATCCAGGTATCGGGATTCACCGCCTTGGGGTCGGAAATCCAGTTATAGAGCCAGCGATCGGCCATTTTTAATCCGGCGTCGGAAAGGAGCGGCACCCGCCGGCTCACGCCCTGTTCGTCCCGCGCGGGGCTGTGGCAGCCGATGCAGCCTTCATCGGTAAACAGCTGCTTGCCCTTTGATTTGCTGCCGCGCGCGTATGAATCCAGGGCCAAATCCTTGTCTTTCAGCGGATAAACATATTCGACAATATTGCTTATCGCCTTCGGCTCGATGCGAAACCCCGGCATGATCGTGCCGGGCCTCACCGCGGCCGGATCCTCCAGCCAGGTGACGATCCATTTCTTATCCGGAATCTTCTCGGCAATGCCGCTGAAAGGCGTGGAAAACTTGGGCAGATCGGAAATAACATTGGCGTCATGACAGCCGTAACAGCCGAATTCCACGAATATCTGCTTTCCCTCGGCCGCCTTTTCCGCCCCTTTGAGCCCATGTACGGTCTCATGGCACTCAAAGCAGGAGCTCTGTACATATTCCATTGGAATGCGGGGCTTTTCCCAGTTGTGTTCGAAACCATGGGCCTTGTCGGTTTCCAGCCCCACTCCCTGGCCGTGGTGGCACAGCGTGCACCCGAAATTGCTGATCTTATGATCCTTCAGGATTTCAGTGGGATGGGCCTTCAAAGGGTTTTCCGCATCCATGAACAATGTATTCTTCACCGCCACATGACAGGTCATGCACAGGTCCCGGACCTCCGGCCCCGGCAGATAAACGTCACGGATCTTGATTTCCGAGGCCCGGGCCAGATCGTTTTGCAGCTTGGACCATTTCTGCAGAGCCTCCTCATCTCCGGCTGCCCTGGCCTGATCAAGCTTCTTTGCCAGACGTTCCGCGTACCGGTCATGATACTCGGCCTGATACTGCTTCCACTCAAACCGGTCTTTTGATTCGGTGGCAATGACAAAAATCGTGGCAATCAGCACTAGAAACGCAATGATGCCGAAAATAATCCGAATATGGACCGACATCTGTATCATTTGATTCTTTTTTTTCATATGGAAAACCAGGGCGTAACGATAATATATTTCACGTGAAAAACGATTCTAAGGATGATTTTGATGATCACACCATACATGATGAGAAACAGCAGCATCGTGGTCACATAGCGCACCATTCCCAGGGCCTTATAAAACGACCGTTTCCATATCACCGGCAGCCCCAGGCCCACAATAAAATAGCCGGCCAGCACCAGAAATCCCGTAATGCCGGGAAAGTTGACGAGCTGCTGCTCGGCTTCCTTTTCGATGTCCCAGCTTTCCCAGGGCCAGTAGAAATGCCAGTTGGGCCCCCGGAAGAACTGGCCGAATATGATCAACGCAAACCACAATACATAACCGGTCATAAAAACGGAAACCGAAAACTTCCGGTCCCTGAGATTATAGACCCCCACCCCTTTGGGATTGGGGTCGATATAGGGAATGACCATCAATCCGACAATGATAAGGCCGGGAATGCAGACCCCGGCGATCCATGGATCAAAATAAACCAGAACCTCCTGCAGCCCCACAAAATACCATGGCGCCTTGGCGGGATTCTCCGTCCAGTTTGGATCCGCTATGGCCTTCAGCGGGGCATCAATCCCCAGGGACCATATGCACAGAATGACGATTGACACGAGAATCGCGATCAGCTCCCGGGAAACCAGATCCGGAACGGTAAACACATACCCTTCGTCGGAAATTTCGGGTGGCATTGAATCGCCGTTTTGTTCGCTGTTATTTTCCATCGCCATCATCAACCTCTCTTACAGGGGGCGTGAAATCCCACCATCTTTTCTGATCCGCCAGAAATGGACAGCCATCAGCAGGACGCAGACCAGGGGCAACAACACGCAATGCAACACATAAAACCGCAGCAGTGCATTACCCCCCACCTTGCTGTCGCCCAACAGCAGATACTGAACATCATTGTACTGATGCATCCCGAAAATTTCGTGAAACGGGCCCTCGCTGCCCAGAAAAGGCGTGGCCGCCGCCATTTTGGTCCCCACGGTGATGGCCCAGAAGGCGATCTGATCCCAGGGCAGCAAGTATCCGGTGAAGCTCAACAGCAATGTGATCACCAGCAGCAGCACCCCGATGACCCAGTTGAATTCCCTGGGCGGCTTGTACGACCCCGTGAGAAACACCCGCAGCATATGGAGCATCACCAGGATCACCATGGCATGGGCCGCCCACCGGTGCATGTTCCGCAGAAACATTCCGAAGAAAACGGTATGCTCCAACAACTTCATGTCCAGATAGGCGTACTCGGGTACCGGCCGGTAGTAAAACATCAGCAGCACGCCGGTGATCACCTCCACGATAAACATCAGCAGGGTCAGCCCGCCGAGACAGAACGTAAACCGGAATTTCAGAGCCGATTCCTTTGTCTGGACAGGATGAACATGCAGAAAGAAATTGGAGGTCACCGACAACGATTTGTTGCGCGGCGTATCACTGAATTTATGTCTGAATACAGACCGCCAGATTCCACTTTCCGTTATCTTTTTAAGCATTATCTTTCCGGGCTAAGCAAACAGTTGTATCTGTGGGGGCAACACTCCCATTCAAAACATAATGAATGTTTTGCCGCAGCCGGCGTTTTTACGACGCCATCAGGTAACCCCAGTCGGCTTTTATATAGCGGCTTAACAGATTTATCAGATTGGTGTAAAACAGAATGCCTTTGTCCTGCTCCACCTCCCTGGCGATGGCATCGATTTTATCCGCCAGCAACTGGGCCCACTTGGCCAGATGATGGGCCATGAAATCCTTCTGTGCCATCAGATGCCCTTCGGTCTGCCGCTTGTTCTGCATCGCCCTCAAGGTGAGAAAGCACAGATAGTGCATGAACTCCAGTTCATAAGAAATATGATCCGGCCGGTCTTCATGGGACCCTTCGTCATAACTGAGGCCGAAATGATTATAAAACCGGATCAGATCCTCAAATATGGCTTTCCGGTTCGCGTCCTTGATATACTTGCCTTCCACCAGCGGGCAGGGCGGGTCCCCCGGCCCTGCCTCAAACAAACGTATGAACTCCGCTTCGACATCATCATCCGTCAGGTCGCTCGAAAATTCCAGGTTTTCCAACTCCCATTCGCTCAACGCAAACGGAAACGGCAGGTTCTCCGAAATACCGCGGAATGCGCTTTTCAGTTCTTCGTTTCTTACAAATTGCCGAAACTCATCATCCGGGTACCGGAAGACATCCGCCAGCAGCGCATACATGTCACTTCTGGCCGCCATCTGCTTTTCTTCATCCGACGTCAACTCGGATGACGCGAATGCTTCGATTCCCGATACATCCTTTACGACTTCGTTTGCAACCATTTCACTCATTGGATTTCCTCGCAATTCATATTGACAATAATGCCGTATTGCTGGTTAACCTTCTTCAACATCCGGACGGGTAAAATCGACGCCCTTGGGCGCCGTCCGCTGCATAATGGCGGGATCCTTGTTGAATTCATCAAACATTTTCCCCCATTCCCTGGCGATGAGAATATCCATCAGCTCGGACTTGCCGCCCTTTCGGACTTTCGCCATTTCCTTGTTCATCGTATCCATTGCCTGGTCCACTTCCGGTCCAAAGAGATACCGAAGATATTCCCTTGGAATGCGGGGTTTGGAGGCGTCCACCTTCCCGTTTTTATCCAGACGGTGGGGGGCCAGGGGCGGCACGTAAAATACGTTGGGGTTGGTCCCGTATTCAGAATGCAGGGGAAGCGCCACTTTCCACACCTTGACCAGCTTGTAGATAATGCTTTCCGGCTTGTCCACATAACCGACCCACCGGACCCTGGCCGTGCACTGACGGGCGCAGGCATTGGCAACCTTTTGCTCGAGCCGGGGGTAGCAGAAGATACACTTCATGCTTGTGTCGGTGAGAAAATTATAATAGATGACCTTGTACGGACAGGCTTCCAGGCAGAAGCGGTATCCCTTGCACCGGTCCTGATCGATTTCCACGGCCCCGTCGCTTTCCCGCTTGTAAATGGCGTTCCGGGGGCAGGCGTCCAGACAGGCCGGATAGGCGCAGTGGTTGCAGATCCGCGGCAGGTAGAAATAAAACGAATTGGGGTAGGTACCGGCGCCCTGGTCCTCGTCCCAGTTCATGGCCCACTCCGGATCGGTGCCGTCTTCCCGGTTTTTGGCCTGAAGATGCACATCCCCGGCCTTGCTGTTTATCACCTCGTTCCAGTTATAATCCCACATGTCACCGAATTCTTTCTTGGTGGGATGCTTGCCGCGCACCGGTTCCTTGACCTCGCCGCCGAATTTTACCTTGTAGCCGCCGCCCATTTTCTGCCAGTCCTTGGGCGACCCCTTGCCGGGCATGGTATTGACCTTGTTCCACCACATGTATTCCCGGCCTTCCTTATTCGTCCAAAGGGTCTTGCAGGCCATGGAACAAAGCTGGCAGCCGATGCATTTATTCAGATCCATCACCATACCGACCTGATGATCACACGCCCGCAGTTTTTCCTTGGCCGCCTCAAACGCCTTGGCCAGTTCCTTTTCCCTTTCGGTCAGTTCTTTTTTATCAACAGCCATGGGTATGTCTCCTTTTTATTTTTACGGCTTTATCTTTCATCTGCCGATTGCTCGAGGCTCATTGCTGCACAACCAGCTCCCGCCATTCCTTGCTGAAAGCCTTTACGCCGCCACGTTCACCGTTGTTGCCTTCCCATATGCCGAACCCGATGCCGATCTTCTGACCGGGCTGCAGATCTACGGTATCCTCTCCCTGGCGTTTGGCCTTGAGCGGGCGCCCCATCACCACATGCCATTTCCCGTTTTTCCAGTATGAATCGGATTTCAGGGATGTCTTGTCCGTGTACAAGGAGGTTGACAGGCCATGGCAAATCTGATTTTTCGGTGTACCGTCAAAATCGGGTCTCCAGTACCAGGCGTTGGTGGGGTATTCCTGTGTTCCCATCTCTTTTATCGGGGTTTTTTCAATGTCCCGCATGGGGTACAGGATTGCAACACCATCCGGAAACGTGTTGATGTCTTCAATTGTTTCATTGGGTCTGTCCGTGGCCCATTCAAAATAGAAGAATATCCACTCACCGTTGTGCAGGGTTTTTACTTCGAATTTTTTGACCGCACCGATCTTGTCTTCCTCGTAGACCCCCTTGATATAAGGCGACGGCTGATTGGCCAGCGGCGTGGCGGTTGTCTCAATCATGGTCTTGCCGCTCTGCCACATCGAATTGTCAGCCTTCAGCAAGGCTTGTGTGGCGGCAGACACCTTTTTGCTAGTGATTTGTTCCATATTGCACCTCTATATTTAATAGATTGAATAATCGCAGTTTGCTGTTCATGGGCAAGTGAAACCGCCTATGCCTTCTCCACCTCTACCGCCATGCCGCGGTCAACGGGCTGCGCACACCAGTTCCACCGCCAGTACCGCAGGTGACCGTAGTTATTGACCAGGTCCAGCCACTTGATCATGCCCGGAATGGCCGCGTCATAGCTCTTCCAGCCGGGGAACATGAAGGGCTCCCAGGCATGGTAGATGATGACCTGTCCGGGTTTGGTCTTGCCGGTTTCCGGCCGCGCCGCCGGTGTGACCTTCACATGAACCTTAAAGGTATCGAAGTCATTGTAAACGCGCACAAGGTCGCCGTCCTCAATGCCTCGCTTGGCCGCATCCTCCTTGCTCATGAACATGAACGGCCGCCCCTGGTGAGTCCGCAGAAGCTGTTCGTTGCTGATCCAGATGGAGTGAACACTCCAGCGCTGATGACCACTGGTCATCCGCAGGGGGTAATTGCCGCCGATGGGCGGGGTGTCCTTGTGGACCGGCAGCTCCTCCTTTGCTTCCAGGAACCAGGGGTGATCAATATAGAATTGAATCCGCCGGTTGTAAGTGGGATACGGCAATTTTTTCTCGCCGGTATGCCAGGTAAGCGGAATGATGGGTTCATCCGGCTTGATATCGGTGGCCAGGTTCATGGTCACCGGATCAAAAATAGACACGTCGGTAAACCGGACAATACCCTCTTTCCGCATGAACGCCAGATCGGTTCCGGGAGGAAGGTTGCCGAGAAAAACACTGCTCTTAAGTGCATCCTCAAAAACTTCCTCGTAATTCTTGGCCCCCATGTTCTGCCATTCACCAATTTTTCCAATATTCACGTAACCATCCTCGTCCCGTACATCAAAATGCTTGAGAAAGGCATAGTATTCTTTCTGAATGGGAACCCGTTGCTTGAACCTTGTCGTGCCGCGTTTATTGGCCACCTCTTCGATTTTTTTGGCCAGGAGCTCACAGATCTCCCATTCATGCTTGGCCTCACCCACCGGCTCCACCGCCTTGTCGGTCAGGGTCAGCCAAGGCACATGAGGCGTTGGGAACCGGGTATCCAACTTCTCATAGAAGCCTGCACATGGCAGGGCATAGTCACCATACAGCAGAGTGGTGGCCCACCGGGTTTCAAACCCGAAAATGGTCTGATATTTATTCCAGAGAGATCCCAGTATGTTTTTGTGCCACCCCCTGTTTTTCCTGGCCGGATTGGTGCCGTTCCAGCAATAGACAGTAGGGTTCTGACCCTTGGCGGGCCTCACATAGCCGTCCCACCAGCCTTTGCCCACCGCTTCATCATAATACTCCTGGAATGACCGCTTCATGGTGGGACAATGCCAGGCCTTGTTATCCCAGGCTTTTTTGTAATCCGAATGCTCGTAATATAAAAAGGCCGGAATCGTATAATTCACCAGGTTTCTGTCAATCACCCGCTCCTGCTCGATGGAGGCCATCTCGTCGGTGATGGTGGGGTCAGCCCGCTTGGCCTGCTCCCATACCCGCCGCAGGACAGGCATCTGCTGAGTGAGGTTGAGCATGCCGAGTTTACGTTTGAAAATGAGCGAAAATGCGCCTTCGAACAGGGACTCATTCCATCCCCGGACACCGCAGCCTTTTTTACCGAGACTGCCGGTCAGGGTCACAATCAGGCACATCACCCGCTCAATCAGATCGCCGTGGTAATATTTCGGTGAGTTCCATCCCACCATCACCTGGATGGAGCCGCTGGCCTTGTAGCATTTTTCCGCCAGCCGCCGAATGGTGTCGGGATGGGTCTTGCATATTTCGGAGGCCTGTTCCGGCGTGTAATCACTGTTGAGGGACTTCTTAAGCCGGTCAAACACCGGTTGGACGCTGACCTGGCTGCCGTCCACCAGGGTCGCCGTGTAGGTGCCTTCCAGGGCCGGGTCGCAGGGCAGCTTCAGGGTGTCCAGCGGCGCAGTTACTGCCTTGTTGTTTTTGGAATCCCAGAAACAGAACTGGTCTTCGCGTGCGCCTTTTTCAATCTCCGAGGCTTTGAGAAACTGATCGTTGTCTGTTCTTACGAGCATGGGCAGGTCCGACTGTTCCTTGACAAAGGGATAATCCAGCCAGCCTTTTTCAATCAGTACCTGGCAGACCCCGAGGCCCAGAGCCGCGTCCGAGCCCATTTCTACGGGGATATACTCATCCGCGTGCATTGCGCTTGGGCTGTAGTCCGGGGCGATGGTAATGACCTCCGCGCCGTTGTATCGGGACTCTGAAATAAAATGGTAGGAAGGAATACGTGTGTAGACCGGATTCATGTGCCATATCAGCTGAAGTTTTCCGAAATACCAGCCGTCCACGGAATCCATGAACTGAAATTTCCCGAATGTCTCGTAAATCCCCCGGTTGAAGTCCCCGATGGTGGAGTCGAGATCCAATATGGTGCCTCCCAGCGCTGTCATCAGCCGGTGCGGCCCCATGGTATGCACATATCCGCCGTTGCCCGGGCCGTTTTCAAAGATGATGGACTCGGGCCCCTCTTTTTCCAGGCCGTCCAAGATGCCTTCGGCAATTTCCGTGAGAATCTGATCCCAGCTGATACGCTTCCATTTTCCGCTGCCGCGGCCACCGACCTGTTTCATGGGATACTTGAGACGGTCGGGGTTATACATCTGAAGGCTGTACGACGCGCCTTTCTGGCAACCTCTGGGATTAAAGTCCGGTCCCGAGGGATCGATCACCGGGTATTTCGCTGCCTGTTCCTCGCGGAACACCAAGCCGTCTTTTGTATAAATCCGCCACAGGCAGTTTCCGGGATAACAATCCACCAGATGGGTTCCATAGGTGACCTTGTCCCACGTCCATTCCTCTCTGTGAAGGTCCTCCCAGCCGGAATACTTCCAGTCTTCAAAAATCTTTTCAGTGGCATTGGCGATCTGGTTGCCCCCCAAAAATCCGAGTGAATTCAAGGAAAGCAGCGCGACGGTCGCGCCAGTTCCCTTCAGAAAAGCCCGGCGGGAGATTCTGATTTCCTTCATAGTGCCCCCTTCTTCCTTAAAATTATGAGTTACACCGTTATACATTCGGCCCTAAAAAAACGCCGGCCAGCCCATATCCCAGCATTATTGCTGATATACCGGTTTCAGCCGGATTGCATTCCACGGACATCCCGTCAGCATCATGCCGTCCTTGCCGCCCGAAAGGCAGGCGCCGCAACCGATGCAACGGTCCGTGTTTACCATCATCCGTTTGTACGGATAGTTCTCCGGATCATCCACCAATTCAAGTGCATTGTATTTACAATACACCTGGCAGACCGGCGAGCCCCCGCACCCTGTGCAAAAATCCAGAACCACGGCCTGCCGCTTTGTCCTGGCACGCCTTTTGGTCTTTGCTGTTGTTGCCATATCCAGCATGGTTGTCACCCCCTGACTGACCTGATTGGCCGGATTCACCTGAATCAACCGATTTCGATAAACATTTTCTGTTCTTCGAACTCGTCCTCTGAATAAACCAGCGCGGTATCCACGATCAGATTACCGCTGCTGTCCATGGTAATATGATGCCGGTCCAGGGGACGCGGCGCCGGTCCGGCAAATTCCACCCCGTTGGAGTGAAACTCACTGCCGTGACATGGACATTTAAAAATATTCAGATCCTCAAACCAGTTCACCGTGCAGCCGAGATGGGTGCAACGGGCAAAAAGGGCATAAACGCGGCCTTTTTCACGAATCACAAAAAACCGGTGTTCCTTTTTAAACCGGTTGTCCACGAAGATAACCCCGTATTGATCCGGCCGTTCATCCGTCATGAAATCCTTAACATGGCCGATCACATACTTGCTCGGCGGATGAAACACCACAGAGGGATACAGGAAGCGGAGTCCTTCATATAGGCCGGCCCCCACGCTGGCGAACAAAACGCCCCAGCCCGCTACGGCCAGCCCTTTGTGGAGGAATTCCCGTCTTGATAAATTCTTTTTGGAACCGTCACTCCCCTGATTTTCCCCGGGAGAATTGCCCAAATCGGCCTTAAATGTCATATTGCGACTCATCCTCTTATCCTCATTTATACCAGTTGCCCCCCTGGCGGCCACCGGCCGTCCTGCGCATTATTCCCGCTTTAACAAGGCTTTTGCGACCTCCAGAACGGATACGGCAATAAACAAGAGACCGGCGGTGTACGCATACTCAACCCAGTCATAGTAGTGCCAGTTCTCCATCATCGTCACACCATTGAAATAATAATAAACAAGATTTGCGGCAATCACGTATATCAGTATGATAATGCCTGAATACGCAATCGCTTTGGTGATTTTTCCCAGCATACTGACACTCCCTGTATGTTACGGTTTGAATGAAGCGATTTTATAAAAAGTCATAAGTTCCACTTTTCACTTTTATACTGACACTGTTTGCTTGTCAAGACTTTTTCAAATAAATTTTCAAATAAAAAGTTGACCTTTAAAATTTTTGAAACTAAAATAACAGCATAAACACATAGGAGATACGAGGCGATACAATGATCTGTGGACGCACCCAAAACGAAGCTATTCAGGAAATTGAAAATTTTCACGGGTTTGTGGCGCCCGGTTTATTGATCGGCGCTTTTATGGTGGACCTGCTTTACGAGCACCTTGACAAAGGGGTGGAGGCAGACGCCATTGTGGAAACCCGTCAATGCCTGCCCGATGCTGTTCAAATATTTACTCCGTGCACCGTTGGCAATGGCTGGCTGAAAATTCTCGACCTTGGCAAATTTGCCATTACCATGTTTGACAGAAACACTTTTGAAGGATACAGAACCTGGCTTGACCTTGACAAAGCAAGGGCGCACCCGGATGTTTACAACTGGTTCATGGGGCTTGTATCCAAAAAAGACCTGCCAAAGGAAATACTGCTTCCGGCCATCATGGCGGCCGGGAAAGCCATCCTCTCTATCAACAAGGTAAACGTTGTTCAATATGGCAAAAGACAAGGGAAGGGGGATATCCGGGTATGCGAAAACTGCAACGAAGCATACGCAGCCTCTCAGGGGAGCCCCTGCAGTGCCTGCCAGGGCAATGGATATTATAAACCCGTACCATAAGGAGCATTCGCAAATGGCTGGCAATGACCCCCAAAACAACAAACGGCTTCTGAAGATCGAAGAACTGTCTGAAGCCACGGGCGTTGGTCCGGAGACGATCCGCTGGTATATAGAGCAGGAACTGCTTCCCGAGCCCAAAAGCGTTCAGGGGGACATGGTGTTCTATGACGAAAGCTGCGTCGCCCTGATCAACCTCATTGAGACCTTTCAGAACAAACACCTGCTGCCCTGCAAGATCATAAAGCAGACACTGGATAATATCGGATGGGAAATCGATGCAGAAAAAACCAACGAGCTTGCCGAAAAACTCAACAAAGCAAGGCGTCTGCAATGGTTTGAAGCCTTCGACGAGAATGAGCGACAGAATGGCCACAGGACCCTGACAAGGGATGAACTGCTTGAGGTCGCCGATCTGAGCGAGGAAGAGCTCGTCATGGCCATAGGGCAAAACCTGCTTGCACCGGATGAAAACGGTCTTTTTACAGACAACGACCTTGAAATCGCGATTCTCATTACAGAATTTATCCGGACCACGGGGAACTTCGAAAAAAGATTTTTTTCAGAGCTCCTTCAGATGCGTTCCAAAATGATCGAATCCCTGGTGGAAGAGGAGTTCAATGTTTTTTTAAAAAACATTCTGAACAACAATATTTCTGTAGAAGATGCCAATGAACTGGCCACAAAATCCCTGGATATTCTCATCCACCTGATTCCACTTTCTTATAAACAACTGTTAAATAAAAAGATGAACCGAATGCTTTCCGAAGAATAGCCAGAGGGGCGGCTTTGGTTACCCCTATAAGGGGATTGTTGACAGGCTTCGTACGTGAAGGTTTTAACTTCGAAATTCGAAGCACGAAATACGAAACAAATTTTAAATCCGAATTTTTAAATTTTCAAAACAACTGATTGCAGGGGCGTTTGTTTTGATCATTGGAACATCTGATATTCGGATTTGTTTCGGATTTCGTGCTTTGCGCCTTACCGGCGTAGCCTTTTATCGCTGACCTGGCCCATAGGACCAGGTTTTATAGACCGCAATAAAATCAGTTAAGAGGGTTATTTCTCGCCTTCTTCAAGGGCCTTCTTGCCATCGGCCTCAACTTCCGAAGTCGCTTTTTTGAAATTCTGGATTCCCTTCCCCAGTCCGGAGCCGATTTCAGGAATCTTTTTTGCGCCAAAAACAATCAGCACGATTACCAAAAGAATTATCATCTCGGGCATTCCTACGCCAAACATTGTCGTTCTCCTTAGTTTGTGCCCATCCATAAATTGCTATTTTGCCCGATTTCTGCGTCAGGCTCAAATTTTAATCCTCAAAATACGCAAAGTATTCCTCCGGTTAAAATTTTCACCTTCCTTGAACTCGACCAAAATATCTAATTTCTGGACGGACACTAGTTTGTGCCCATCCATAATCTGGACGGACCAGTTTGTTTTAGGGATGCGAAAAAAACCAATATACCTGAATTGCGCCGGATTTTGATTCGTATTCAAGGCGCATCAAAGGGAGCATATCAGGATATATGACCTTTGATGCAACAAAGAATACGGGTCAAAAGACAAGCAAGGCGGGTATATTCGTTTTTTCCGCTTCCCTTAGTATTCAACAGCATTGCCAAGCTTCAGCCAGGGGGCATCTAAGGGATTTCTTCTGTCGGTACCCTTTGATGATGGTCCCGTAAAAAATCAATTTTGGGACGGCAAAGCCAACCTGTTTCATCCGCCGATGGCGGACATGGCAGCCGGCACACTCCCGATCTTATCTTCCGCCCCTATACTGGATTTTGGTTTTAAAAATGCCGCCATCTGCAACAAACCGGCAATCTCCGAATCCGTGCATCCTTGCCGCATAGGGGTCTTAATATCAACAAACCGGTCCGATAACAGACAGGGACGAATTTTACCATCCGCCGTGAGTCGAAGCCGATTGCATTTAGCGCAGAAATGACGGCTCATCGGATTAATAAACCCGATTTCCCCTTTTGCCTTGGGGTATTTGAAGCGTTCCGCATTATTACTGTTATCCCTGGCACGGACGGGAATCAATTTCCCGTTGGCTTCAACCCGGGAGCGAATATCAGAATAAAACATTTTACGGTATTGGTCCAGTTGATATTCACAGGTGGGCATATATTCGATAAATCGGACGGTCACCGGCATATCCAATGTAAGCCGCGCAAAGCTGGCAAGTTCGTCATCATTGATATCCCGCATCACCACCACATTAATCTTGACAGGGTCGAAACCGGCTTCCAGTGCCGCCATAATGCCCCGCCATACCTGCCTGAAACCATCCCTGCCAGTGATCAGACGGTATTTCTCGATTTTCAGGGTATCAAGACTGACATTAATCCTTTTAATTCCCGAATCTTTCAGACGGGAAAGGTGAGACTCAAGGCGCAGGCCGTTTGTTGTTACCGACACGTCGGTAAGCATCGGCATGTCCCCCACCCTTTCTATAAATTTACCGGCATCGTTTCTGACAAAGGGCTCCCCCCCTGTAATCCTCACCTTGGTAATGCCAAGCAAACTACCAATGTTGATAATCCGGAGAATCTCTTCATATGTCAATATCTCAGAAGCGGGGAAATAAGGGGTCACTCCCCATCGCCTGCAATACAGGCAGTTTAAATTACACCTGTCCGTAATGGACACCCGCAGATAATTCAACCGCCGTTCATTGGTATCAATAAGCTGATGTGTCACGCCGCCTCCTCTTGTGTTCCGCGGATGGAATGTTAATCGAAAGCAAAAAGTTTTACTTTTTACTTTTATGCCAAAACCTGCTCCCTGTCAAGCTTTTTTTCTCAGCGGTACGGCCCAACCCAAACAAGAAAATAAAACCATAAAATCAGGCAATAATTATTTTATTCACTGCGGTTGCACCCGCTGGATAAGGTACAATGAAAAAAATTCTTAAAAGTAGAAAGCAAAAAGATGACATTTGTACTTTTTTACGCTAGAATGTAAATTATCATAAAGCAGGAAACCATACTTGTATGTTGAAATACGCAGGCGATATGAAAAATAAAAACACAAACAACAACCTAATGAAGATGAAGGAGTTATCCGAAGCGACGGGCGTCAACAGCGCCACGATACGTTATTATATCAACGAAGGACTCCTTCCCAAGCCTTACAAGACCCACAAAAATATGGCCTATTATGATGAGCGCTACATCCGGCTGATCAACTTTGTAAAAAAAATGCAGAAGGAACATTTTCTGCCGCTGGATGTCATCAAGAAGGCCATCGGCGATGTAGGACTCGAGAACGCCCCGAATATGCTGGACGAGTTAACAGAAAGACTGGCTCAAAAAAACGACGCGGAACTTCCCTCTCCCCCTTTAGTGGCAGAAAATGAACAGCCGCTGACAAAAGATGATGTCATTGAAAAAACGGGGATTCCCCGCGAAGACTTTGATGCAGCGGTGGATGCGGGTTTTCTGGTACAGAACAAAGAGGGAATGTTTGATGCTGAAAATGTCCACATTGCCTCTCTGCTCGCGGAAATTCGAAGCCGGCTGTCACCGGAAAAAGGCTTTACCACCGAATTCTTCATCATGCATTTTAAAGCCCTGGAATCTCTGGTGAACAGGGAGCTCAATGCATATGTAAAAAACATTCTCAAGGATGACATTTCCATCGAGGAGGCGAATAAATTCGCCTTTAAATCCTTTGACCTGTTTTACAAGCTTGCCCCAATCATCCACAGGCGCCTGATCAACAAAAAGATCAAGGACTCGCTCAACTTCTGACCCCGTCATTCCAATCCTACCGGCTTTTGGCACAGAACCGGTCCCACCCCATCAATTCAGCCGCACCGGCTATGGTGGTGCCGTAAAACAGAACGGGAGTGGAATTGAAAAATTTCTCTATGGTGCCGTTCACCAGGGTGGTGCCGGTCACCAGCAGCAGATTGGCCCAGGCCATGGCGTCGGCCATTGCTTCCGGTCCTTCCACCAACGCCCCGCGTTTGGTGGTGCCAATATTATCCGGATCCAGGTCGACAATCCGATAGTCGAACCCGGCCGAAAGCTGTGCCACCATTTCCGGCTGGAAACCCGCTTGCATAATCCTGACGTTTCCGTATTGCTTCCGGATGTATGTGACAAGTTCGCCCGCGCATTCGGCCGGCTCTTCGTTCCGGCAGTGAATGGTGCGGCTGGCCTTTTTCAGATGCCGCATAACGGCATTCAAGGCCGCCACAAAGATCGCCCGGCGATAATTATTGGTCAGGGACATGGCAACGATGTCCCGCAAGGGGCCGCTGAAATCTCCGCACCGGTCCGAAAAAGCCTGGCCGGCGGCATCAAAAAAATCCGCCTGCATGAGTCGCTCTTTGCCTTTCTGCAATGGGAAATCATCGGCTTCGGGATGCCCGATGGCCTCATGGGTGGAAAGGACCCGTGCCTGGATCTGAATATTTTCATCCATCAACCCATGTTCCCGGCAAATATCCGCAAACCTTTCTTTTAACCTTACATATATGGATTCCGCCATCTCATCCTCCTTCATTGACAGGCAACAGCACCTTCTGCCCGAATTTCTGAATAACCGGTGTACCGGTGCCATGACGGATCGCCCTGTAGGTGCCGTCGATATCAACGGGCACGGTGCCGGCCAGATAATTGACCCCCAATTCGGCGAACGGGGCTTTGACAAGCGGCGTGCTGGGTCCGAGCATCACCACGGGGATGTCATTCTTTACGCGGTGCAGAATATCTTCGGTGGTATTGTTCAAAATACTGGTGGACGTGACCACCACCGCATCCGGCCATTGTTCCAGAAATGTGTAAAACCGCGCCGGATCGCCGATCTGCCGCCCCATATCCAGCAGTTCCACGATCCCCTTTCGCTGATTAATCATTCGAATTAACGGCTTGAAGGCCCCCACCATGGCCACGCGTGTATCCTGTTTTACATTCAGCAGATCCAGCAGATCCGTGTTGTCGCTGTCCGCTGCCAGATCCATGGCTGCCTGATAATTCAGGGCATTGACCAGGGCAAGAGCCATGGTCCGCTCCACCGGGGTATCGCTCATGATGTGTTCCAGAACGCCGATGGCCGGTTTGCCTTCCGGATTTTCATAACCTTTCTGCACCATGCAGGCATCTTTATTGTCCAGCCAGGTATACGCAATACCGGTACCGCCATCAGACGTGGTAATGGCTGAATACCCCAGCCCAAGGCACATACGCTCAATTTTGATTTTTCGTGCCCGGTCTTCAAATATTTCAAATAATATTCTGTTTATCTGCATACCACTTTCTTGCCCTTTCCAGCTCAGCCTTGGTGTTCACATTCATGAACGATGCCAATGTGTTATCATGTTTTCGCAGCGCCGCCTCACCAATGGTTTTTACTCTCAATCGTTTATACACCGATCGGATGGTAAATTCACCACCGGCAAGGGTCTCTTCGATTACCCCCAGGGACCGCTTTGAATATACGGCACAGAGCGGCTCAAAGCCCTTCGCCGTTTCCGGCACCACCACATCGGTATTGGTTTCGATATTGGCCACAATGGCTTCCACAATTGCCTTTTTTAAGAAAGGTATGTCACATGCCGTGAAAAACGCATGCGGTGTTTTGGTGAAAAAAAGGCCGGCATGAATACCGGTCAACGAACTTCGGCGCATGATAACATCCGTGGTGATGTCCGCATCCCAGGGCAGGTAAAAAAAGGGCGTATTGGTGACAATCACCACATCGCGAAATACCGACCGCATTACCTCATAAATCCGCTGAAAGATGGAGAGACCTCCGATAGTGTAAAAGGTTTTTTGCTGATAGTCAAACCGTTTGTTCTGACCGCCCGCCAGAATCACGCCCGTCACAGGTAAGTTCATCATGAAACCGTCCGGCTGATGTTTATAAATCGAAAAAGCTACCGCCGTTTCCCACACAGTACTGGGTGGATAACCTTAAACTCAGGATTGCCGGTCATCCCGCCCAACGCATAAAACCCTACCACTTTCCCGCGACAAACTCAACACCCACCCCGGCCTTTATGGCGGGATGGGTTGAAACAAACGACTGAAAGCCGGGATATGAATCTACAGACCCGTTAATGGCCGTCTTGAGATTACCATCTTTCTCAAGTTCAAAATGGTACTCAATATTAAATTCGAAACACGAAGGCACATGGTTCTTGAACTCACCCTTCGTGTTCTTCGTGAGCTTCGTGGTTCATTTGAGCTGATATTTATTACCACGAAGGGCACGAAGATATATGCATCGAACAGATTCCCGGAAAACGCCGGCATCTCTTGAAGCATAGCATATTAATTATAAACATATCAATTTTATTCAATTTTTCAGTTTGCCGAAACAACTGAACAGCAACACGTGCCCAGCCCCTTGCAGCGCAGCCGAGCAGGGGCGGTTTTTTCGGAAGACGTGGGCAGACTGTTTGAGCAGACGAGGCTTAATGCATCTGTACAAAATGACAGGCGAGTTTCTGCCCGCGCCGAAAAAACCGTTCCGGCGAGGGAAGCCGAAGGTCAAGCTGTGGGGCGCCCTTTCTTATGCATACTTTTCTTTGACGGCTTCGTAAAAAGTCCAATATCTGTGTTGCGCTGCATCCCTCGTCATTGCGGCGTACGCCAAGTACGCCTCATTCCTCGGGAGTGATAGGGCTGCGCCGTATCTTGAACTTTTTACTTTGCCGTCCCAAAATTGACTTTTTACGGGACCATCTTCTTTGGGCGAACAAAGAAAAGTATGAAAGAAAAATGAGTCGTTCAGCACAAATAGCGGTAAAAAACCAAGCCTCGCGCAAGTTACTTACTGCAAAAACGCCGCGGCGGGGTTGGAAGCTTTTTACGAAGCCCCCAAAATCGACATTTGTGTCGTGCCTTTCTCATCACAGAAATATTCCGAAATCGCGCAGCACCTGCTTCAGCGACCAGGTATCAAACGGTTTGTACAAAACAGCGTCAAACATCCATCCCGTCGCAAGTCCCGGCGTACCGGACATCCCGATAACCGGAACGGCGCCCCGGGTCGTCCGCTTCACGTAACGGGCCACATCTCTGCCGTCGAGGCCGGGCATGAGAATATCGGTAATCACCAGATCAAACCGGCGGCGGTCGAACAACTCGAGGCCTTTAATTCCGTTATCCGCGGTTTCAAAATGACAGGCCCCGCTGGATTGAAAGATACGGGCCATGGCCCGGAGCAGCCCGGTGTCATCGTCTATCCCTAAAATAGATTGTATCATATCTCCCCTTTTTTTCTCTTTTAAATACCTATTTTATGATGATATACAATTATTTAAAGATTAATGTCAAGAATAAAATACAACCTTAAGGTGTTAGACTTTTTATCGGTTTTATACAATGCTTAACAAACCCAAAACCGGTATTCCAGGAGGGATTAACGCCGGAAAAATACACACCATGAGGGAGTAAAGCCGTGAATACGATTAACGAACAGATCGGGGAAACCATTCGAAAACGCCGCAAGGCCACCGGTATGTCCCAGATGGAACTGGCCGCAAAAATCAATCTTTCCTTTCAGCAGGTCCAGAAATACGAAAACGGATCATCCCGAATTCCCGTCCCCCGGCTTTATGACATTGCCCGGGCCTTGAATGTTCATATTCAGGATTTTTTCAAAGAAATCGACATGACCGACAGTGTTTTTGCGCCGCCACCCGTCTATGGGAACAAACAGGACTGGCTCACCCCCACGCCCCTTGACCGCGAGGAAATGAGACTGCTGAAACGATTCCGGAAAATCAACGACACCAAAATCAGAACCGATATTCAGAATCTTGTGCGCGACATTGCCAGGGTGGAAGCCGGCGCTGAAAAAGCGACGGAAAATAAAAATCCGTGAACCCAGGAGAGCCCGGCTTTGATTGCTCCCCCCTATAAGGGGATTATTTATAGGCCCCGCATATGAACATGTAAAATTCGAAACACGAAGGCACATGGTTCTTAAACTCACTCTTCGTGAGCTTCGTGGTTCATTTGAGCTGATATTTATTACCACGAAGGGCACGAAGATATATGCTTCAATAGATGCCCGGAAAAAACCGGCATCTATTGAAGCATAGAACATTAACCGGGAGTGATAAATCTGCCCGCCTAAAGGCGGGGGCTTTAACCTTGATTGTGACCAGTAAAAAAACAAAAATAACGGCGCTCTTCGCGTTGCCTTTTCACCCTGCCGTTATGCCGGAGATAGACAAAAACAGTCATGTCCTACAGAGAAAAAAAGAAAAGGAACAAACCGATTGCCTGTTCCTGCTGCGGCAGCACGGCACCCTTCTTCTGGCGGTGCAGAAATTGCGGATTTGCCCTGTGCCAGGACTGCATGTACGAAAATTTCTGGAGCCTGTCCTGTAACGGAATTATGTGGAACTGCCCGGAGTGTCAGGCACAGAACGGCCTGGGCAACCAGTAAACCGATCATATGCTGCGATGAATACTAAACCGACCGAAACAGCGCGTTACCACATCCACCACTTTGATGAAGTGGACTCCACTATGAACGTGGCAAGGGAAATGGCGCTGGCGGGTTGTCCGGACAGGACGGTAGTGGTAGCAGACCGACAGACGGAGGGCCGGGGCCGGATGGACCGACGCTGGCACTCGGCGGCGGGGGGGCTGTATTTCACCGTTGTGCTCAGACCGCCGGTTCAGCCCGGCGAAGGCTTTAAATACACCTTTATCGCCGCGTTTCTGCTGGGCGATTTACTGCGCTCGGTCTGCGGTATTGACGCCCTGCTGAAATGGCCCAATGATATTCTTGCCGGTGGGAAAAAACTGTCGGGCATGTTGTCGGAAATGAATGCCTCGGCCGACAGGATTCACTTTCTTAACATCGGTATCGGTCTCAATGTCAACAACACGCCGTCGGCCGTGGAACCCAACGCGACATCCATCAATGCCCTGACCGGCGAGCAATTCCACCGGCAGGACCTGCTTGTCCGGTTCCTGGATGCCATGGGGGGCGCTCTATACGACACCATGCCCCCTGCCGGGGTGATGAACCGGTGGAAACATTATGCCACAGGTCTTCATTCGCCGGTGCGGGTGGTAACAAAACAAGAAACAATCCGGGGTGTTGCCGAAGATGTTGACAATGGGGGAAAGCTGGTGGTGAGGCTTGAAGACGGCAGACGCCGACGGGTGGCGGTGGGAGACTGCTTTTTTTAGCTGTATGGCTTCTTGAAAACTCCGATAGCCCGGAATTTTTCTCAGGAGAAGAAGGCCCACTTCACAAACCAGACAAACAGAAGGATGAAAATCGCGCTGATAATATAGCTCTTCCAGTCAACGGGCTTTTTCGCCTTGCCGTCCGCACCCATCTCCCCCACCTTGATGCCGCATTCAGGACACCGTGGGGCCTTTACGGGCATCTTTGCCAGACAGTCCGGGCATTGTTTATAAGGCCGCAAATTTTTATTGCTTTTTTGTTCAAAAAGCTCCATTCCCTTTTTCCTTTATTCAAGAAAACGTTCTTCCACGCTCACCTCGCCGGCAGCACGCATAGCGGTAATCCATGAGGAAAAAACTTCTTCCTTCTTGCGCTGACGGAGGCGGTTGATGGTGGCCTCTTTTTTTTCCTGAAAATCTGTATCCGGGGGATAACGCTTCTCTTTCAAACGAATGATAAAATACCCTTTTTCTCCCTTGATGACCTCTTCGGTCAGGGGAGTGTTCTGCGACAGCATGAATGCTTCGCTTACCACAGCCGGCTCCCGGCCGATGTCGGGGATGCTGCCGTTACGGCCGAAAAACGCCGTGGTTGTCGTTTCAATACCGGCTTCCTTGCAGACGGCCGCCAGCGGCGACCCGTTTTTTACTTTCTCCAGCGCTCCGCTTGCCTGTCTTTGGGCTTTTTCCTGTTGCAGTTGCGCCTTTACATCTTCCCGGACAGCATGCTTAACCATTTCAAAGGTGGGCACCTCGGCGGGCTTGCGTTCTTTTACCTGAAAAAGGTAATAGATACCGTCGATTTCCACCACATCGCTGATTTCGCCCTCGAACAGATCAAACACCTGACGAACAAAAACGCGGCTTTGATCCATCCCCTTGATGCTCTCCGCATCCCTGGAAAACATGCCCGTAATAACAGGGACAAGCCCTTTTTCTTCGGCCGCGTTCCGGACACTGCCCTTGTTCAACGCCAGGTCAAAAGTCTCCAGGGCATTCTCATAGGCAAGATCCGTAGCCTTCTTTTCAGTCAGTTTCTTTTCAATTTCCGGTCTCACCGCCGCCAGCGGTGCCACCGATCGCTCGGTCACCTTCTCCACCTTTATGAGATGCCATCCGAACTGCGTGCGCACGGGTTTACTGATCTCACCGGCAGCCATGGAAAAGGCTTTTTCTGAAAAAGGGGCCACCATTTCATCTTTTGTAAATTCGCCCAGATACCCTCCTTTTTCAGCACTCGGGCCCTCGGAAAATTCCTTTGCGGCCTCGGCGAAATCTTTGCCCGCCTGGAGCTTTTCATATATCTCCATGGCGCGTTGCCGTTTTTCCGCAACGGTCGCCTCATCGGCTCCCTGCGGCACTTTCAGCAGAATGTGCCGGGCCTCGACTTTTTTTTCAGTGGTAAATTCCGCCTTGTTCGAATCGTAATAGTCGGCAATGCTATCATCCGTCACAGTGACCTGGTCCATGTAGTCGGAGGGATGAAAGGCCACATAAGTCACCCGGGCCTTGGCCGGGGTCTTGTATTTTTCTTGATGGTCATCAAAATATGCCCGCAGTTCCGTCGGGGTCGGTTCAACATCGGTATACCGGTCAGGCTCAAATACGGCGGCGGTGATCCGGACCTCCGCGTTTTCCCAGTCATACCACGTCTTGGCTTCATCCGCCGACACCTTCACCCGGTCCAAAATGAACGAGCGCATTTTCCCGGCCAGCAGATCCCGCCGCTGCATGGCTTCGAAACTTTCAGGGGTCATCCGGTTCCGCTGCAGCTGAGCCGTGTACAGTTCGCTGTCAAACCGGCCGTCCCGGTGAAACACGCTCATTGATCGGATCGTCTCGGCAAGCTCCCGGTCCGGGACCTGGAATCCGATTTCGGCGGCTTTCTGAAGCAGCAGGGTTTCGGCAATCAGTTGATCCATGGCCCGCTGTTTCAGGTTCAGCATATCCATAAGATCTTCGTTCAACTGCCCTCCGAACTGCCGCCGGTAATTTTCCCGAAGCCGATAATACCGGTTTTGAAACTGCTGCGCGGTGATGGTTTCGCCGTTTACCACGGCGGCCTCCGTCATTCGCCGTTCCCGGAAATTGCCCACTCCCATGAATATAAAGGCAAGAACGATAATACCTAAAACACCCTTGATAATCAGGGAGGACGCTTTTTGGCGCATTAACTGAAGCATATTGCAAGAACTCCTTTTTCAAGATCATTGCCCGATTGCCGGGCGGATGGGCTTTCACCGTTCCGGGCCGTTTCATGGCTGTCGCGGGACGGCAAATCTGTATAAAGTCAATGCTCTTTATTAATACGTTCTAACGTCATCGTCAAGATATTTGGCCTAACTCAAGAGAAAAATTATTACTCTCAACGCCCACCTTTTATTTAATAAAAAATTAATTTTATGTTTATCATTACTTGATTTTTTAAAAAAAAATTAGTAAAGCATATATATGCTCTCATAAACTCATAAATAAACGGAGGCTTTTCATGGCTAAAAAATCAAAACAGGTTACAGTGGATGCGGCTGTGAAGTCATTAATAAGAGACTTCGGGATCCCCACCAAAAAAGACATCGACAAGCTGAACGCCAAAATTGACAGACTCGAGACATTCCTGAAGAAAACCACATCCGGCTCCGGATCAAAAACCGGTGGTACCCGTCAGAAACCCGGCACCAAAGGCTCCTCCGGAACACGCCGCATGTCAGCCACCAATGTCGTGCTGGACGCCATCAAGCGCAGCAAAAAAGGGACCGACATCGCTGCCCTTCAGACCAAGACCGGATTTGACGAAAAAAAACTGCGGAACATCATTTTCCGACTCCACAAGCTCGGTGAAATTCAACGGATGAAACGCGGCGTGTACACGGCCGAATAACAATTCCTCCAGGAGATATATGACTGACGACACCACTGACCGCCTTCAGATTGATTACCAGCAAGGCGATGTAATATCGGGTTATCGTGTCACCCAGGCCGCACCTTTTGAAGAAATTCACTCTGTCTTGTATGTTCTGGAACATATGGGCACGGGTGCGCGGCATATCCACATCGCCAACACGGACGTAGAAAACGCCTTTGGCGTTACCTTTAAAACAATTCCCGAAGATTCCACGGGCGTGGCCCACATCCTGGAGCACACCATTCTCTGCGGCTCCGAAAAATATCCGGTCCGGGACCCCTTCTTCTCCATGATCAAGCGCAGCCTCAGCTCCTTCATGAACGCGCTCACGGCTTCGGACTGGACCATGTACCCCTTTGCCACACCCAATTCCAAAGATTTTTACAACCTGATGGACGTTTACCTGGATGCGGTGTTTTACCCCAGACTGTCGGCGTTGAGCTTCAAACAGGAGGGCCACCGGCTTGACATCGAGCCGACGCCGGAAAGCCATGGCGGAGACGGCGAGCTGGTTTTCAGGGGGGTTGTTTACAATGAGATGAAAGGGGCCATGTCGTCGCCGGACCAGATAATGAACCGGCACATGATGCGCGCGCTCTGCCCGGACACCACCTATGGCAACAACTCCGGCGGCGATCCCGCTGAAATTCCCATGCTCACCCATGAGCAGCTCAAAGCCTTCCACGGCAGGTTTTATCACCCCAGCAACGCGTTTTTCTATACCTATGGCAACATTGCGCTGAAACGCCACCTCGCCTTTATTGATGAAAAAGTCCTGTCCAGGTTTGCCCGCATCGATCCGGGCAGCGATGTCCCGCCCCAGCCCCGGTGGAAAGCGCCCAGGTCAGTGGCCACCCAGTACCCCATCGCCGGGGACGAGGACCCCACTCAGAAATACCAGTTCTGCGTGGCCTGGCTCACGGCTGACACCCGTGAAAGCTATGAAGTATTTTCCCTGATTGTCCTGGAACAGGTGCTGCTGGGCAATCAGGCATCCCCCATGCGGAAAGCGCTGATTGAGTCCGGCCTCGGCAGCGCCCTCAGCGATGCCACCGGTTTTGAATCTGACATAAAGGACACCGTCTTTGCCTTCGGGCTGAAGGATGTCCGAAAGCAAGACACCGCAAAGATCGAATCCATCATCTTCGATACGTTTGAGGACCTGCTGAAAAACGGAATCGACCGCGCCCTGGTGGACGCATCCATCCATCAGATCGAATTTCACCGCAAAGAGGTATCCAACACCCCCTATCCTTACGGGGTCAAGCTGCTTCTTACGATTGCCGGCAGCTGGATTCACGGGGTGGACCCGGCGGAGATTATTCAGATTGAACCCTATGTCAATTGGCTGTATGAAAAAATGGCAGACGGGCCCTTTCTGGAAAACCAGATCCGAAAATACTTTCTGAACAATCCCCACCGGATATCGTTTACCCTCGAGCCGGACACGGAAATGTCAGACCGGGAAAATGCCCGCGAGGCAGAAACCCTGGCCGGCATCAGGGAATCGCTTACCCCGGCTGACATTGAAAAAATTAAAACCGACTCGGCCGCCCTGGAACGCATGCAGATGGAAGAGGAGGACCTCTCCACGCTGCCAACGCTGGAACTTTCGGATATCAGCCCGGAAATCCAGTCAGCCGGGGGAAGCGCGCCCCATCCGGCATTGTGGTGTTCTGAACAGCCCACCTCCGGCATTTTTTATTATACCGCTGCTGTCGGGACCGGCGTCTTGCCACCGGATCTGCTGCCACTTGTCCCATTTTTCTGCATCGCCCTGCCCCATCTGGGCACCCGTGTCCGGGACTATGTGGCCCTTTCCCGTTTTCTGGACATGCATACGGGCGGTGTTGGGCTTTCGGCCCAGTCGCGCACAGAATATTCCACAGCAGGGCATTGCATTCCCTACATCTCGTTTTTCGGGAAGTGCCTGAGCCGAAAACAGGATAAACTTTTTGAAATCATTAACGAACTGATATTTCAGCCTGATTTTTCAAATCTCGCGCGACTGGGACAGCTTCTGGGCGAATACCGGGCCTCACTGGAAGCCTCGGTGGTCCAGAACGGCCACCAGCGGGCCATATCACTGGCGTCCCGAAGTTTCTCCCCCACCACCGCCCTCTCGGAAACATGGTACGGCATCCACCAGCTGAGCTATATCAAAGGAATAAGCAAGGACCTGAATGATGACAAGCTGGCGGGGATCGCGGAAAACCTGGCCGGTATCGCCGATATCCTGTTCCGGAAAGAAAACATCAAGACCGGCCTCGTGGGCGAACCCGGGGATATCGCCCGGGCGGTCCCGGCGGCCGAAGCCATCCTGGGCGCCCTGAAAGCCACCGCCACAGAAAACTTTACAGCGGAAAACGTTACTGTTCCCCCGGAACTGCCACGGGAGGGCTGGCACACCGCCACGGCCGTCTCTTTTGTGGCATCGGCCTTCTCCACCGTCCGCATGGCCCATGCGGATGCGCCGGCAATGTCCGTGATCAGCAAACTGCTACGATCCTCATTTCTGCACCGGGAGGTTCGGGAAAAAGGCGGCGCCTACGGCGGATTTTCTGCCTATAATGCCGAAGAAGGCCGATTCGTCTTCGCTTCTTACCGGGACCCGCACATTCTTCAAACCCTGGATGCGTATGAACGAGCCGTGGCCTATCTTCAATCAGGTGAATTTACAGATGAAATGATCAAGGAATCCATCCTTCAGGCCTGCTCTGACATCGATAAACCCGACACCCCGGCCGAACGGGGAAGCCGGGCCTTCCACCACCGTCTTTTAAGCTTAACCGACGAGCAGCGCCGTAAGTTTAAAGCCGGTGTGCTTGCGGTCACCCGGGAGACGGTCATGGCGACCGCCAAAACCCATTTTCCAACAGACAGCCGCCGGTTCGCCACGGCGGTCATATCCAGCCGCGACGCCCTGGAAGCGGCCAACCAGGCACTGGGCGACGCGCCCCTGAGCCTTTATAAGATCTGAATGAAATTCGATTTCGATGTCTGTAAATACAGCTATTTTTCTTGACAAGTTGTCAAGAAAAATAGCTGACACAGGTTAACGACCACAATATTATGTTGGCATGTGGTTAAGAAAACATACCGCCCTTCTTGACACCAGCGGTGAAACACGATAGGAACTTATTGTAATGAATTTTACACTTCGGTTTTGTTAACCACCGCTGTTCTTATTATAAGTTTGATCTATTTTCTGGGGGCTCTGTAAGCGTGTGAGCATTGAAAAACAATTTGACGTGCCCTTGGTTGCCGGCTTGGCGTTACGGGAAAAACAAATACAGCAAAATTACCGTCCTATTATTGCTGTTCACAAATGGTTTGCCCGCCGCCCGGGGAGCCTGTTTCGTGCCCTTGCACTGGCAGAATTCAGTAATGCGCCACTAAAAGACGTATATTTCAACGCCAACGACTTTTCCGGTAAAAAAATCGCCGACCCGTTCATGGGCGGTGGCACCCCGCTAATTGAAGTCAACCGGATCGGATGTAGTGTGACTGGGTTTGATATTAACCCCATGGCGGCATGGATTGTCCGGGAAGAAATTGAACACCTTGATATGGCTGCCTATAAAGCAGAAGCCCATCGACTACAATCCCACCTTCAGGAAGAATTGGCCTCTTTTTACCAAACAGACTGCCCGCATTATGGTGATAAACATGTTCCCGTAAAATATTTTCTATGGGTAAAAACCATTCCCTGTATGAACTGCAACACCACAATAGATCTTTTCCCTCAATATCTTATTGCTGAAAACAAACGGCACCCCAAAAATGTCCTTGTTTGCTCCAAATGCGGCGAACTCAATGAAGTGGAAAATCGAAATACCCCGGGATTATGCCAGTCATGTCAAGCCCAGTTGCACCTGAAGGGGCCGGCGGGCCGAGGAAAATGTGTTTGCCCCAATTGTTTGCAGGAAAACACATATCCCCGGCAAAAAGAGGGGCACTTGAAGCACCGCCTCTTTGCAATTGAATATCATAACCATCATCGCAAGGCCCAGCATCAGGGGCGTTTTTTTAAAAAACCGGATGAAAAAGACTTAGCACGCATCGCAGAGGCAGAAACCCGGTTTTACGCCACTGAGCCAGTATTTATTCCCGCTCAGGAAATTCTGGCTGGTGATGAAACAGACAGGCTCCACCGTTGGGGGTATCACTTTTACCGTGAAATGTTCAGCACGCGCCAGCTTCTGGGGCTGGAGCTTAGCTGTCGCTATATTTTTAACATAAAAAACGAGCGAATCCGCCATGCGTTGGCGACCAACCTGTCGGACCTTCTTCGCTATCAAAACCTGCTTTGCCGGTATGACACCTGGGCACTTAAATCCCTGGATATTTTTTCGGTACATGGATTTCCCGTTGGGCACGTGCAGTGCGAATCCAATCTTCTGGGTATTACAAACGGAAATGGTAAAAACGTTGGTTCCGGCGGGTGGTCCAATATTATTGACAAGTACATAAAGGCAAAACAATACTGCTATGCCCCCTTCGAAGTGCAGCGCCGAGGAAACCGCAATGTGAGGGTACCTGTACATGGTGAATGGATCGGCGAACAATCTACAGGCGACAAGCCCCGATCCATTGCAATTCACTGCGCGGATGCGACCACAATAGAATTTGAGCCAGAAAGCCTTGACGCCGTAAAGGGGGTATCCACTTCGCTAACCCTGTGATAGAATCGGCCCATGACAAGCCAATTTCCCAATCACCCGACAGGCGGCGTGGATTATCCCCGAACGTTGCAAGAATTTGATAAATGGTT
>JAXHVL010000123.1:0-6841 GCA_034189225.1 Thermodesulfobacteriota bacterium | reverse complement strand
GCGGGCAGAAACTCGCCTGTCATTTTGTACAGATGCGGTAAGCCTCGTCTGCTCAGACAGTCTGCCCGCGTCTTCCGAAAAAACCGTCCCTGCTCGGCTGCGCTGCAAGGGGCTGTGCACGTGTTGCTGTTCTAGTTTTTCGGCAGGCCACCAAGCATGGCTATAAAATCAAAAGTTAAATAAAATTTTTCGTTCCTTTTCCGGTTAAGTATGCGCCATTTCCCTTTTGTCCTTTGCGGCATCATCCGTATACTCCGTAATTCCCTCTTTTTCCAGAGGGGCTTTGATAATCCGGTGGGTGTTGGTTTTGGGAAATTCATCGACAAACCGGATATACCGGGGCACGGCGTACCTGGCAAGCTTGTCGGAAAGAAACCGCCGCAGTTCATCCGGGTCCAGGGTCCGGCCGTCAACCACCTTTACCGCCGCCATGATTTCGTCCTCGATCATTTCCGAGGGCACTGCGTAAACCGCCACTTCCTCCACAGCCGGATGTTTCATGATCACATGCTCCACCTCGTAGGCGGATACATTTTCCCCGCCTTTGCGCATGGATTCGGTGTTTCGTCCCACAAAATAGAAAAACCCTTTTTTATCCCGCTTGAGAATATCGCCGGTGTATAGCCAGCCGTCCCTGACTTTTTTCTGAGAGGCTTCTTCATTTTTATAGTATTCAACGCTGCTGCCCTTGTTTCCCACCTTGAAAATCAGTTCGCCGGGAATGCCGGGCGGCGCTTCGCAGCCTTTTTCGTCAATAAGCTTGACCCCCCCGGGGCTGGTGGGCTTGCCAAGGGACCCCTTGGGGGCGGTCCCGAAATTGAGCACGCCCTTGCCGCCGCCGTCAATGGCACCGTATCCCTCGTATATGGTCACCCCGAAACGGTTTTCAAACGGCTCCCACATGTCCGAAGGGCATGCAGCGGAAAAGACCACGCGCACGTTGTTGTCCAGGTCCGTGGGGTTTTCCGGTTGTTTCATCAAAATCGGGATGATGGAGCCGATGGTATTAAAAATCGTGGCATTGTAAAACCGGACATTGTCCCAGAAGCGGCTTGCGGAAAATTTTCGGGACAGCCCCATGGTTGCCCGGGCCGCCATGGTGGCGGTGGTTGAAATGAACAGGGCATTGCCGTGGGTCAATGACAGGTATACATAGTAAACGTCATTCTTTTTCAGGAGGAAATGGCCCACAAAACGAAGCTGATTCACGCCCGTGGTGTTGTAGCGATAGACGACCCCCTTGGGCGGACCCGTGGTGCCGGAGGTATAAATAATGAGGCAGAGATCGTCCGGGTCGGGGCGCATGTCCGGCGGCTCGGCGGACATATTGCCGGCGTCGCTCAGGCATTTCATATCCGGCGGAATTTTGTACCCCTCGGCTTCCGGTTCGATATCATCCACGATAATGTCCGACAGCGCAACTCGCTCGAGCTGGTCTGCCACGGCCTTAACGGCATCGATGAGTTCGGCGTCGATTACCAGCTGCTCGATGTCGCTGTGGTTGATGATATAGGCCAGGCCGTCGCCGCGAAGCTCCGGGTTGATGGTCACCACATACATGCCCGCCTTCTGGGCGCCGAAAAACACCTCTAGAAACCGGGGGGAGTTACGTAGAAACAGACCTACCCCCCGACACTTAGCCCCGCCGGATGCCAGCAGAAAATTGGATGCCTTGTTGGCGTTGCGGTTCATGCGCCAGTATGAAAACTCTTCTTCATTATAGCGGAGAAAAACTTTGTTCGGCGAATCGGCCGCGCATTCGGCCAGCAGTTCTGCCCACGATATGTCATTGGGCTCTTTTTGCACCAGTGCTTTTATGTCGGGAATCAGGCGGTTATGTTTGAATTCCCAGGCGGCGAACCCGCCGGCCCCGGCCAGGAGGTTTTTTGCCAGTCTTAATTTCTGAATGTTGCGAGATAGTTTGTTGTCCATCGGGTCCCTGTTCATCTTAGTGTCGCGGTGTTACGTTAGTGTCCGTCCAGAAATCAGATATTTTGGTCGAGTTCAAGGAAGGCGAAAATTTTAACCGAAGGAATACTTAGCGTATTTCGAGGATTAAAATTTGAGCCTGACGCAGAAATCGGGCAAAATAGCAATTTATGGATGGGCACTACGTTAAAACATTGAAACTATTGGCGGCAAGGGGCTTCCAGGATATGCATGCACATGGCCGCCTCTTCAGAGCCCAGCGCACCGCCGCCGTTTTCCGCCATGCCGATGGTGGCACCGTCAACCTGGCGTTTACCGGCGTGGCCCCTGAGCTGAGTCACCAGCTCGAAAATCTGAGCCAGACCGGAGGCGCCGATGGGGTGGCCCCGGGAGACCAGACCGCCACTGGTGTTGATGGGAATCTTCCCGCCCAGACTGGTTTCACCTTTTTCGGCCAGAAGGCCGCCTTCTCCCCTGGCGCAAAAACCCAGGTTCTCGGCCTGAACCAGTTCACCGAATGCGGTGGCATCGTGCACCTCTGCAAAATCCACATCTTCGGGGCCGATGCCTGAAAATTCGTAGGCTTGTTTGGCCAGGCGTTCGCCGATTTCCGGTTCATTGGAGCCGGGAGGGTGCTCCTGTCCGGAACCCAGAATCGATGCCCGCACCCTGACCGCCTGGTTCATCAGGCCCAGCTGTTTTACCCGCTCTTCCGAGCAGAGAATCGCCGATGCCGAGCCATCCCCAATGGGAGCGCACATGGCGCGGGTCACGGGAAAGCTGACGATCCGGTCGGCGAGCACTTTTTCCACGGGAACCTCGAACCGGTACTGGGCATAGGGGTTCAGGGTGCTGTTGAAATGGCTTTTTGAGGCGATAAGGGCCAACTGTTCTATTGTGCTGCCGTATTTTTTCATGTGCTGTCGGGCTGCGTACCCGTAAACATCCATGAACGGAGAATGATCCCCCGCCGAGAATTTGCGCATTTTTTTCACAGTATCATACCCCAGCTTTTCGCCCAGCATGATGGCTACGGTAATATTGTCCCTCAGCTCTTTTGCTTTTATCTTCAGAGGTTTTTTCTTTTTGGCAAATTTGGCGCCGTTGGTGGGCTGGTATTTCTGCTTAAAGGCCTCCATCTGCTTTTTTTCTTCGGGCGAGAGACTGAACACCGAAAGCCCTTCGGCAATCTCCACACAGTTTTCAACGTCGATGCCGCCCAGAAAACCGGCAAAAATCATGGGCTTGTTGGTGCTGTAAAGTTTTTCCGCGCCCACGGCCATGGTGGTGTCGTAAAGTCCGCTGGCAACGCCCATCCAGGCATGATGAAAGGCGGTGGAGCCGCCGGCGCAGGCGTTTTCCACGTTGGTCATGGGAATGGTATCTATGCCCATGGGCCGCAAAGCCACCTGGGCCCGAATCGACGACTGGCCTTTGGAATGCTCCCAGCCGGAGTTGGAAAACCACAACGCCTGAATATCTGTTTTTGATATGCCGGCGTCATTGAGCACGCCCTCCACAGTCATGGCTGAAAGGTCTTTTATGCTTTTGTCGAGATACTTGTCAAATTTGATCATGTGGGACCCTACAATGTAAACATCTTTCATGATAAACTCCCGAGTATTTATTTTATGATTTTATCAACGCCTGTAACAACAACAAAACAAGATTCAGAATTGCTAACTCTCAACCATTGGTTTAACCAATTACAACTACAAATTTAAACAGATGTCAAGAAAAATCTGGGTCCCCCGGCGCATTATTGCCGGGGTTTATTCAGAAACCGCCGGTGTGTCGATTTTGGAAAAAGGGATTGACTTCTATGTTCTTTTTGATGTATTGGATTTACCAATTAAAGACGGCTTCGTACGAGACCATTACAGGGAGACATATCGTGAAACAGAGGTTCAAGCAGGTCGCCAACCAGCTGATGCGCGAAATTTTTCACAGCAAGCTGAAGCCCGGAGACAAGCTGCCCACGGAGCGGGAGCTGACCAGGGAGATGGATGTGGACAGAACATCCCTTCGTATTGCCCTGAAACAGCTCGAATCCATGGATATTCTGGATATCCGCCAGGGAGACGGCATTTATGTCAGGGATTACATGAAAAACGCGGGTGTGGATTTTCTCCGGCTCTTGTTCATGCAGCAGGAGGTGTCGGCGGATGAAGTCATCATAGATGAGTATATCGTCGATGAGGTACTGGCCTTCTGGGTGGAGTTTATGCCATTGATGGTGAAGTTCGCGGTCCGGCGCATTACGACCAGGGACATCAAGCGTTTCATTGAGATTCTCACCGAGGAGCTGGAAAATATGGATGACAGAAACGCGATCATCGAATCAGAACTTCTTCAGCAGGAAATGATAGCGGAGAAAACGGAGAACCTGCTTTTTCTGCTGCTCTCCAACTCCACCCGTCCGTTGCGGCGGAAGCTGGTGAGCCTTTTTGTGGAGCAGATCGACGAGGCGGCGCTGCAGGAACACATCGAGTTCAAGCGGGCGCTTTTCCGTTCACGGCTTCTGGAAAGTCGGGAAAACGCCGAGATGGTGGCCGAAGGATACAAAAAGACGCTGGCCTCCTACCAGGAGATAGTGCGTCGTTCGTGGAAGATGTCGGCCAGGGACGAAAAGATCGTCAAACGGTTAATGGGAGTGGTGAACGAATAAAATTAAAAAAGTTTCCCAAAAAGCGGATTGTGATTACCGGGGCGGGATCCGGGTTCGGCAGGGCCATGGCGGTGTAATTTGCCAAAACGGGCTGAAAGATTGGTGTTGGAGAAATTAATGCCGAACGCGCCGCAGAACCGCGAAGCTGGTATCGGATGTCGGTGGCGAACCGGTCGAGATCATTTGCGACGTTACCAAACCAAAAGACTTGGAGGCCGCTGCTTCGGAGGCCAGGGGCTTATGGAAAGGGCTGGACATTCTGGTCAACAACGCCAAGGTGGCCGCGGCCGGACTCATCGAAAACACCCCCCCTTATCGGGGTCTCCGTGATCTGCCCCACTTTTTTCAAGACCAATCTCATGGACCAGTTCACCTCGCCGGATGAAGGTCAGCGGAAGATGGCGGACGCCTTTTTCCGCAAGACCCGGTTCACGCCAGAGCAGATTGCCCGCCATGTGATAAAAGGCATCAAAAAGAAAAAGTTCTACATCATCACCCAGCCGGACGCCAAATTCACCTGGTACACCAAGCGGTTTTTTCCGGAGCGGTAAGTGTAGCGGAAGCCTTCAGGCTTCCAGATTCCAGGTAGATAAATAACACTTCTCTGTTGACATGACACGAGGGCGCGGAAGTAATTTTTTCTTTGCTCCCTCCGCGACGCCGCGGTGAGCGCCTCCGCGATGCATTACAACGGTCAATACGGTTTCGGAAACCGCATATCGGATGTCTGGGTCAACCGTTTTAAAAAAAATTTGGGATTGAAGTTGGTTTTGATGGTGATGGCGTCATGGGGGCAGGCAGCCCCGCAGTCGTAACAGGCGATACAGAGGGTGGTGCCCCGAAGGGTCGTTTCCAGGTGCGGAAGGCCGTATTTTCCGCCTTTTGCCCTGCCGGTCATGATGTCGATTTTGGTGGTGGTGTCGGTGCGAATGCACCCGCCCGGGCATATGCCCACACAAATGCCGCATTGCTTGCATTTGTCAGGATCAAAAATCAACTGGCCCGGCTGAATCCCCTCGGGGGTATCATAATCGGGAATCTTCAGCCAGTCTGAAAAGGTAAAGTCCGGTTTGGTCATATCACTCTCCCTGTCTTTCAAATCGCGGGTTGCCGTTGCTGTTCTTGTCGTACCATTCCACCACCTGGGTTTCACGGGGAACAATGCCGTCGGCCTTTGGCTTTTGAAAACCGATGCCGATGCCGTCGTTCAGGCAGTAAGGATACTTGATGCCGAACTGTTTTTTCCAGCGGGGGTAGTACATGAGCAGCTTGACCAGACCGATCCAGCAGGTGCCGGCCCCGAGGCTGTGGGCTGTCAACACCATGTTCTGGCCGCAGATGCCGATATCCGTAGCCGGTTGCGAAACCCCTCGCTTGTCTTCCACCAGCAGAATCTGGGTGGGGGCACCGTGAAACACGGGTGTCCGGTCCTGGGCGATCTGGGATAAAAGGCCGAAGGGGACCGCGTGAAGCTCGTTGGGCAGAAAGCGGATACACAGTTTTGCCAGCGGTTTGGTAATGGCCCGACGGATGGCACCGCCCCGGGTGTAATCCATCAGAAACATAAAGATTTTTGCCATGCGCAGGGCGTCTTTTTCCATTTTTGCAAGCATTTCCGGGTCGTTTATCACAATAAATCGCCAGGGCTGCATGTTGCCGGCCGATGGCGCGAATCGACCAGCCTCAAGAATCCGCCGGATCATGGCGTCGGGGACGGGGTCTTTTTTAAAAGAGCGGATGCTGCGCCGTTCCATGATGATTTTTTCAACGGCATTCCATGGCATGCCTTCTTCGTATTGTCCAAGCGGCGAGAGGGTCTCGTCCTTTTTCATGCGCGGGGCCTCCTTTTCGGGATCGTCCAGCATGGATTTTTCCAGTCAGGTGATGGTTGTTTGTGCCGGTACCTGTAAAAGCATAACACTGTTTGTTTTTTTGTTCAAAGTATTTCCAGGTAAATGGTAAAACCAATATCCCATATTGAGTAAATAAGTCAACGGTTTTTTGTTGTAAACCGTCTCCCCGGTCTGTTTCACGGGTTGATACAGGTGGTGGCCGGAAATGGTGATAATCGCCTAGTGCCCATCCATAAATTGCTATTTTGCCCGATTTCTGCGTCAGTCTCGAATTTTAATCCTCAAAATACGCAAAGTATTCCTCCGGTTAAAATTTTCGCCTTCCTTGAACTCGACCAAAATATCTAATTTCTAAGCGGACACTTCCTTATAAAGATCAAGATTCGGAGAT
>JAXHVL010000122.1:0-12486 GCA_034189225.1 Thermodesulfobacteriota bacterium | reverse complement strand
AGGCTAAAGCCTTCCGCTACATGTGCATTCTTATGCCGCCATCGGCAAGTGTAGCGGAAGCCTTCAGGCTTCCAGGTTCGAGGAGGCATAAATGACAATTCTCTGTTGACATGACACTAGAATGGGATTGTTTTCTCGAAACTTGATTCATACTGGAAACCGGTTTCCCGGCATCAAATTGCAAGATGAAATTCGTCATACATACGATTGGCACAAAACAGCCCCTTAAAATCATATTGATAGTTGCAAATCACACCTCTTTTTTGATATCCTTAGTATGGCTATAGCTGTAATATAAAAATGTGATAATTTGAAATGTACCGCCATCAAATGAAATTTCTGGATAACTGGTTAAAAGACAGGAGCCGAAAGCCCCTTGTCATCCGCGGTGCCCGTCAGGTCGGCAAATCCACACTTGTTCAGTTGTTTGCAAAAGAATATGGAAAAGATTTGCTCAATGTAAACCTCGAGCGCTATCCGGAATTATCCGGTATCTTTGATACCAAAGATCCGGATCAGATTATCCAGCAGATTGAATTTCTGCCCGGGATGAAACATGTCAATCAAAATACCCTGCTTTTTCTGGATGAAATTCAGGCTGTCCCGGACGCGATCCCGGCATTGCGGTATTTTTACGAAGACAAACCGAAGCTGCCGGTGCTAAGTGCCGGATCTTTGCTGGAGTTTGTCTTGTCCGACCATTCTTTCTCCATGCCGGTCGGTCGAATACAGTATCTGCATATGGGCCCCATGACGTTTTCCGAATTTCTGAACGGTATCGGAGAAGAAAAGCTCAGCTCCTTTATACTCAATTACGAGCCGGGCCGCCCCATAGGAGAAGTGGCCCATAAACGATTGTTGAGTCTATTGCGGTCGTATTATTATGTGGGCGGCATGCCCGAAGCCGTATCCGTTTTTGCTGATACCCAAAGCTATAAACAGGTCAGCACGGTTCACAATTCCATTATTGAAACCTATCTGGAAGATTTCCCAAAATATACCGGTTCAAGAAATTTGAACCGCATGCGGAAAGTGTTTTATTTTATTGCAAAAAATGTCGGGAAAAAAATCAAGTACAGCAATATTTCCCCTGAAGACCAAAGCGCCACTTTAAAAAAAGATATTGATCTTTTGGCCATGGCCCGGGTCATCGGCAAAGTAACCCATAGCAATTGTTCCGGATTGCCCCTGCATGCGGATACGGATGAGAAAGTTTATAAACCCCTTTTCCTGGATGTCGGTTTGATGAATGCGATTTGCGGGCTGGACTGGAGAGCGGTTTCTCAAATGGATGATGCAAAGCTGATCAATGAAGGGGCCATAGCGGAACAATTCGTCGGTCAGCATTTACAGAACCTGTTTTCGGATACGCCGAACCGGGAATTAACCTATTGGCTCCGCCAGGGCCGGTCTTCCAATGCCGAATTGGACTTTGTTGTCCAAACAGGCGGTCATATGGTCCCAATAGAAGTAAAGGCAGGAGCCACAGGGACACTCAAGTCTCTGCACCAGTTTATGGGAAGTAAAGACGTACCCCTGGCTGTTCGGTTCGATGCATCCATGCCATCCCTGACCCGGATCGATACCAAAATCAACACGGGCAAAACCCCCAGGCAGGTTCAATACACCCTTGTCTCCCTTCCGTTGTATCTGATCGAACGTTTGGAAACGATTGCGGCGTATTATTGCAAAAACCCGACACAGGCCCATGAATCCTGAACCTCGAAACATAATCATCTGCAAAAACGCCGCGCGTGGCGCCGGACGCTTCCAGGGGACTTGTTTTTTTGTGGAAGGCTAAAGCCTTCCGTTACATGAATTGAGGCCATTATCGAATCAGGGGATATTACCCCGGTTTGTGTAGCGGAGGTCTTTAGACCTCCATAAGTTACTTCCTGCAAAAACGCCGCGCGTGGCGCCGGACGCTTTTTACGAAGCCGTCACTCTTTAAATTTGACGGCGTTCCCGCAAACTCCGTCCCCTCGTTCCCACGCTCCTGCGTGGCAACGCAGAGCATGCCTGTAATAATGGCCACAAAAGAAATAGAATCACTTATCAAAGATTTTTTTCTTGATAAACAGGAAATTGCCGCGGTTTACCTGTTCGGTTCCCATGCCACCGGCAAAAATGCCCACATGAGCGATGTGGATATCGGTCTTCTCTTTAACCCTTCATCTATCACATCGGCAGAAACCCTGAAAGATGAATATATCGTAAAACTCGGTAAGTTTTTGAGAAAGGATGTTCATCCGGTTGTGATGAATTATGCCGGTGAGGTTGTTTTAAAGCAGATATTGTCCAAAGGCCGGGTTATTCTGGAAAATGATCCAATATTTGCGAGGCGCTTCAGGATGACAGCCGTCGCCAGAATCGCCGACTTCGGTTATTTATTGAAGACAATGCAGGCCGGCTTCAAGCGGAAGGTTCTGGAGGGCTGAAATGGTGGATCAAGATGTCATCCTTGCCAAGGCAGATGCCATTGAAAAGTATCTCAAACGAATCCAAAAGGTGTCGGATATTACATTGCAGTCTTTTCTGAATGATATTGACACCCAGGATATCGTGCTTTTTAACATCGTGAGAAAGCAAAATTTACTTTCTCGTCTCCACGCTCCTGAGTTGAAGTGCAAAATCCAATAATATTATATTTTAAATGGAATGAAATCCAGAATTTTTATATCGAGATCCATAATGAGCCGTATTCAGGATCGTCTTTTTCAGGGCAAGGCAATTGTCCTGCTCGGGCCCAGACAATCCGGAAAAACCACGCTGGTGAAGGCTGTTTTGGAAGCCTCAGACGAAAAATACCTTCTCCTCAATGCCGATGAGCCGGATGTGCGGGAACTTTTGCAGGAAGTGACTTCCACAAGGCTGCGGACAATTATCGGGGACCATCGCATTGTATGTATTGATGAGGCCCAGCGTGTTGCCAACATCGGCCTTACGTTAAAACTTCTGACCGATCAAATTCCCGAGGTTCAGACCATCGCCACGGGCTCTTCATCCCTTGATCTGAATTCCAGTATTGCCGAGCCGCTTACCGGTCGAAAATTTGAATTTATTCTGCATCCCCTTTCTTTTGCTGAACTGACTTCCCACCACGGCTTACTTGCAGCTACAACACAGGTGATCACCCCTGAGACGTATGATTCTTTTTTAACCAAAACGAGACATTGAACCGAGAAAGTCTGGATTCGTTCAAGGATTCATAAAAAAATGACCATCATCCCCCCCAACACCCAGGCCCTGATCTTCGACTTTGACGGCGTTCTCGTCGACTCCGTCCACGTCAAAGCCGAAGCCTTTGCCTCGCTGTTTGAACAATACGGCCAGGACGTTGTGGGCAAGGTCGTTGACTATCACCTGGCCCACGGCGGCGTCACCCGCCGGGAAAAATTTGCGTACTTTTATGAAACCTTTTTAGGTAAATCCATGGATGACACGGAAATGGAACGCCTTTGCCGGAAATTTTCCCAAATCGTCGTGGACAAGGTGGTTGCCGCCCCTGAAATCCCCGGCGCTACGGATTTTTTAAGACAGCATCATAAAACCACTCCCTGTTTTATCAATTCCGCCACCCCTGATGAAGAGCTCAACATCATCGTTGAAAGACGCGGCATGCAAATCTATTTTAAAGAAGTACTCGGCGCATCCCGCTCAAAATCGGAAAACCTTACTTACATTATTAAAAAATTTAACCATGTTCCTGGCTGCTGTACATTTTTTGGCGATGCCCAAAGTGACTACGATGCTGCGCTTGAAGCCGGCGTCGATTTTATTGCCATTATCCCTGATGAAAATGCGCCTCTTCTCAAAAAAAACCCCGGGATTGAATGGGCCACAAATTTTCAACAATTCAGTTGACAGAAAAGCTACAGCAGCTCCCGGCAAAACCCGAACCTCAGGGACATTAAAAAGCTTCACCTTATATTACCGCCTGGTTGATAAACTGATTAATCTGCGGACCCCGGATGCTATTCAAATAAGCACAGCTCTTAAAGCAGGTGCTACCCTGTTTTTTACCAATGACATTCGCTTGCCGGAAATCCCCTACATACAGATTCTGCTTCTTGATTCTCTTTCATAACCCCTGGAGACATCAGGAACGATGATTTTCGCGTCTATATCGATCTCATGGCGACGTGGTGCGCCCATTACGGCGTGGCGATTTGCCTCTTTCCCCAGGGAAGAATCGCACCTCCTGGCTACGGCCCGCTATGTAAAACGGAACCCCATGGCGGCGGGAATCCCCTTGCATCTCCGGCAGACCGGTGATATTCAATCTTCCGGAAACGACGTATCCTTTCATTTGCCGGCTTAAACGTCCTTTTTTACAGCCGAAATGAGCGATTTAAAGACCGAAAACAACCATTTTAGAAGCAGATTGTCTGCAATTCAAAACTGTTACGCCGGTCCGACCCCAAATACTCGAAATTCCTCAAACTCAAAATCAATGAATACGAATCCATTAAAAATGAAATCGAAAGACTTTCCGATAAACTCAATGAAATAGATCCCGACCTTGCCCGTATGCCTGAAATTCAAAAGGAACTGGATCGGATAAAAGCACGGTAAATGAATAACGAGTTGTACTATAAATACGAACCCTGCTATACCAAACCAGTGAATGGAAAGCACTGAAAATGGGACACCACGATCTGTTTTTTAAAAAGGTATTTTCATCCCGTGAAAATGCCGCCGACTTTGTCCGGCACACCCTTCCGCCTGAATTGGCGGCAGAGATGGATTTTAATACACTTGCCATTGAAAAAGGGTCTCATGTGGATGCAGCTTTGGCGGAGAATTTTTCCGACACCGTTTATACCTGTCAGTTTTCCGGGACTCAGATCAAAATAGCTCTGTTGTTTGAACACAAAAGCGCCCCGGACAACAATTTGCCTTTTCAGCTTTACCGTTACATGGGCAATCTCTGGAAAAACAGCACCAAACAGAAACAACCCAGATTACCTGTAATCCCCATTGTGCTTTACCACGGACGGACACCTTGGACCCCGGGCTCCCTGATTTCCAGATTTACAAAATGGCCTGATGCTGTAAAACCTTATATCCCTGATTTTGAGTTTGTCTTTGTCGATCTTTCCGCTTATTCCAACGATGCGATAAAAACAAGCGTTTTTAAGGTGGCCTCACTGAGGATAGCCTTGCTTGTCATGAAAAATATTTTTGATCAGCAGAAATTGGAACATCACCTCACTCGGTTTTTAGAAATCGACCGGGCATATTTCCAGGAAGCCCGGGGATTGAAATTCCTTGAAACTGTGTTATACTACATATTACAGGTGACCGAGATCGAACCGGAAAGCGTGGCCGAATCAGTTGCCTGCATTTCAGAGAAAGGGAGGGACATTGCCATGACAACTGCAGAAAAACTCAGACAAGAAGGCATGCTGAAAGGTATGCAGAAAGGCATGCAGAAAGGCAAGCAGGAAGGCAAGCAGGAAGGCAGACAGGAAACAATGCTCGCAATGGTTCGTAATGCCGGTGAAAAAGGACTGTCTGAAGAAATGATAGCCCAGATCACCAACCTCGATATTGCCCTGGTCCGAAAAATACTGAACAACGAACCGGTTGATATCCCCCTGCACCTGCTGTCAGACAGTGACCAGTAGCCTGTGACCTTTTAAGTTTTACATGCTTCTTATCAACCCTTACAATCCACTCCATCCGAAGCAGAACAAAAAAGGCATACTTACCTCCTGAACACGATAACAACGCAAGCCTGACACCAAAACCCCCGGTTTTATGGTCAAAATGCTCAGTTTACGCACAAAAACAGCCATTTTTTCAACACATTGCCTGCAATTCAAGCTGGTTACGCCGGTCCGGCCCAAACAACAAGAAATTTGACCAGTGGCTGCGGACTTTCGAAATCGGTCAAGCCACCAGCTATGAGCTACGAGCTATATAACCTGCCAAAAAGATTCTGATATGGATATCCCATGCCCGAACGATCCCTTTTGCCAGGTGGTTCTGGAGAAGTGGAGAAACAGATGACAACAGATGGTTTTTCTATAGACTTTGAATGGCTCAGCAGAGAATACGGAAGCCGGCTTGAACGCGCCACTTTGGCGGAGATCGGGATAATGGCCGGCGGTGTTTATCTTACAGAGTTGGAGGATCTCAAGTCCAGAACCATACGCACCAGGGTCAGGCTCTCTGCCTATGATTTTGCACTTTGGCTGGCTGGCAATTGGTGGAGGCTTTGTTTTGAACCACCCAAGGAGGGATTGGACTGGCAGCTCAGTCACAGCACGACAAGCATAGGAGGCGGCTATGTTTGGCCGAACATAATCTTTGCCAGCGATGGTGGCAGAGTGATGCTTCAAGCCACCCCGGCCTCTTTGCAAGGGCACGGCATCAGATACTTGTCTGGATTTGCCCATTTCGTTCCGGTTAGTGAATTTGAAAGTAAATCCGCCGGTTTTATCGAAGCTGTGCTGGAAGCAACCATGCAAGCGGGTGTGGAGAATACCGAACTGGGTTGTATCTGGAACGAAGTGCAAAAAGAGCGCAGCGACCCGGATCTGGCCGGAAAAAGAAAACTGGAAGCCCTGCTGGGGTTTGATCCAGGAGAGACATCTCCGGATTTACTGGAAGCCCTGATGCGGGCTGGCCAAAGATACGGCATCGAGGCGGTACAGGAGATAGCTGCCGCTTTTGAAGAAGGCTCTGTTTCTCTTCTGGACAGGCTGTGGGAAAGTATCAGAAACCAGGCCGTGACCCTCAAACTGCCCAACTGCTCAGAGCTTCGCTCCAGTGTCGAAAAAACAATGCGGCGCGCGCTGATGCCGTGGCAAAAAGCCGAAGAAGCGGCCGGTCTGGCCAGGAAAAGCTGGTCTGTAAATAACGGCCCCTTATCCAATGCCCGGTTTGCCGGGATATTTCAGGTTCCGCAAGATTTCATCACCGCAGGCGAGGATTACCCGGATTTGCCTGTGCATGCGGGACTCAGGAATGGCGGGGGACATGCCGAATTTAAAGCCTTTCTGTCCAGACGTCCCGTTACCAGCAGACGCTTTGCCCTGGCCAGGCTTATAGGGGATCATCTGACAGCTCGTAAGAAAGATTATTTGCTGCCTGCAACCGGGGTGTACACGCAAAGGCAGAAGTTTCAGCGGGCCTTTGCCCAGGAATTTCTCTGCCCCTTTATGGCTCTCAGGGAGTTCCTGGGCAAAGACAGACCGGACGATGAAGCCATTGAGGAGGCAGCATCGCATTTCCAGGTTTCACCATTGTTGATCAGGTCCGCCCTGGTGAACAAGGGCATTTTGAAAAGAGAAACCTTGTCCTAGAGGTGCTGAGCTTCCCGTTATGTACCTTGCACCTTGAACCTTTATCTTACAGGGAACGTATAAATTCTGCAAAATGCAAGATGCGCCGACTGTTGTCACGATGAAACAGAAGGTGTTCAAAATCCTTTTGTTTCCGTCGCAGATCAACCGCTTGCAGCGATTCTTCAACAGCAGCCTTTAATTCGGCAAGGTTGTGGATATCGCAGCGGCTGGTAAGAAACTGATAATCCGGTTCTGTCCGTGACAGCAGGAACATGACATCGTAATAATCACGTCCTTTGCCTCTTTCGAGCATGGCGGCAATCTTCATGGCACACAGTACCGCTTCGGAGGCAACCGGAAATGGGAAGAAAAAACCGCAGCCCCTGATGAACTCCATGACGGGTTCATATGGCGTCCGCTGATCCTGGGATTCGATTTTCAGCAGGAAACGCGCCTCCCGATGTCCGGAAATGCCCAGGTCAAACAGAAGCTCCGGGAAATAAAGACTGCGTCGAAACGCCTTCAGCCTGCTCTTTTCTCGCTCTCTGGCCTCCACGTTAAATCCGCTGCGCTGCAGAAAGCTAAGAACATCATCAGACATCCGGATGAACTCTTCTTCGTTAAGGTCTTTGCAGTCAAAATCCAGGTCTTCGGAAAAACGATCAATTCCCTTGACCAGCCGCAAGTTTGTGCCTCCGATAAAGGTCATTTTACGGATGTGCGCTGTGGTGGAAAGATAATCCAGGATCAATAATTGTACATATTCTTTGAGAATGTGCTTTTGAAAGACGGCATTCTCAGCCATTGAGCCCGGATAGTAATTTTTGATCTGCTCGATTGAGATCATAAGTTATACACCTTTTCAAGTGACTGCATTCGCTTTTCAAGACGTGCACAGCCGAAGCGTTCTCCCATTGACAGCCATGTCCGCCGGTCCCAGTTCTCACGCAGTATATCCCGATCGAGCCGGAGTTCGAGAATCTCGGACTCGGTATTATAGAAAGAATAAAGATATAGCAGATCCAGCAGCGCCTTTTCTCTGGTCGCATAGGGGGTTGCCCGGCCGTCTGCAGCAGATCGGCGGAAATAGCCGAACATCAAATCGCTCTTGACGCTTTTGTAGGTGTACTCACCGAAGTCGTTTGTAAATGAGGCGGTTTTCAGTGAGGTGACGCTGGTTATCTGGACCACGGATTCGGGAATTAATCCATAAAATGCGAGAGCCGAGTGCAAACTGACGTAGGAGGGGGCGTAGATTTTGCCGGCGATATATTCCGCGAAATCCGGCTTATCCTTGTATTCGGGAAAGGCGTACCATCCACGCCGCAGATGCACGAGATATCCCTTTTTCGTCCAGCGGACCAAATTATTGCGATCAAACCCCGGCCGCCATGCATATACCTGATGAATGCTGAAACAGCCAAGGTCAAACATCTTGTTTTTAAATTCAACCCAGTTCATAATTTATTTCCATTATGCAGCAAATATGCTGCTTTTTAGAAATATAACAAATAATGGCATTTGTCAAACAGGATTGAGGTAATTTGATAAGTCCCCTTGACGGCAAAAAGGTCAATCTAAGGGATGAAAACAGGCTGAGCTGGAGCGCCTGACACCGGGGAATACGGTCATTTCCGTGGATCCGGCCTATTTTCGGCCGGCAGAGGTATTTTCGTTGATCGGGGAAACAGCCAAGGCCGAAGCCGAACTGGGCTGGCAGGCCAATCTCTCTCTTCGGGAGGGCCTGCACCAGGCCTACCAGTGGTGCCTGGACAACCAGGTCTTTTAATCTGCCATATCCGCGGGATTTTTTATTGACAGGTCTGAAAAGTGGAGGTAGAGTTGTTTTGTTCAAAAAATGAACGCTGCGTTTTGGGAGGAGGGGAGAAACCGCCTTTTTCCGGGAAATCCAAACCGGGCCGATCCCCTCTGTAACCCAGGGGGCGGAGCTGTGCCCGGACCGCCTTGATCAGGTTTTCTCTTTTGCCGTATTTACTTATTCATGGATAAATCCGACTATCATACCTGGCGCATTCTCGAGGAGATCAGCGGTAATGACCGCCTGAGTCAGCGGCACCTGGCCGACCGGCTGGGGATCTCCCTGGGACTGGTCAACTCTTTTATCAAGCGCCTGGCCGCCAAGGGCTATTTTAAAATTCAGACAACGCCCGCCAATCGGTTTGCCTATGTGCTGACCCCCCGGGGGTTTGCCGAAAAAACCCGGTTGTCCTATCAATATATCGCTTACTCCTACCAGTTCTATAAAGAAGCCCGGCATCAGCTGCGGCAAAGGTTTGCCGCCATGGAGGCGGCCGGGGAGCGGCGGGTGGCTTTTTGCGGGGTGACGGATTACACCGAGATCGCCTATCTGTCACTGCGGGAAGCAGACATGGAGCTGGCGGCAGTGGCGGATACCGGCGAATCAAGGGAACATTTTTTCGGACATCCGGTTGTCCCGGCTTCCCGGCTGGAGGAGTCCGGGTTTGACCGGATCATCATCACAGATATTGAACACCGCCAGACCATCCATGATGAGTTGATTGCCGCCGGAACCCCGGCGCGGATAATCGAATTGCCATAAGCAGGACAAAGTAAAACAGGAGAACACCCATGCGGATTCTTGTTACCGGCGCGGCCGGATTTATCGGGTATCACCTTTCTCGACGATTGCTGGCAGAGGGCCACGAGGTGGTCGGGGTTGATAATCTCAACGATTATTATGATGTCCAGTTAAGAGAGGACCGCCTGGAAAAGCTGGTGGCCACCAGACGGGTTTTCCTTTGAATACCTGAATATCGCCAAACGCAAGGCCATGCGGGACCTGTTTGCGGCCGGCAGTTTCGATTACGTGGCTCACCTGGCTGCCCAGACCGGCGTGCGGTACAGCCTGAAAAATCCGGACAGCTACATCGACAGCAACCTGGTCGGCTTCGGCAATATCCTGGAAGGCTGCCGCCACAACAACATCAAGCACCTGGTCTTTGCCTCCAGCAGCTCGGTGTACGGGCTGAACACAAAAATGCCCTTTTCCGTCAAAGACAACGTGGATCATCCCGTCAGCCTCTATACCGCCTACAAAAAGGCCAATGAACTGATGGCCCACACCTACAGCTATCTCTATGGCCTGCCCGTCACCGGCCTGCGGTTTTTCACGGTCTATGGCCCCTGGGGACGGCCGGACATGGCTTATTTTCTGTTCACCAGGGCGATAATCGACAACGAACCGATTGCCGTGTTCAACAATGGCGATATGAAGCGGGATTTTACCTATATTGATGATATCATCGAAGGCGTCGTCCGGGTGATGAACCGCATTCCCGCGCCGGATGCCCACTGGTCTGCCGACCATCCTGATCCGGCCAGCAGCTGTGTGCCTTATCGTTTATACAATATCGGCAACAACCAGCCGGTCTCGCTGCTGGATTTTATCGGTGTCATTGAAACCGTCCTGGGCAAAGAAGCGCAAAAAGACTTTCAACCTCTCCAGCCCGGCGATGTGCCGGCCACCTGGGCGGACATTGACGATCTGGCAAAAGATACCGGTTTTTCGCCGGCAACATCAATAGAAACAGGCTTGGCCAAATTTATCGAGTGGTATCGGGCATATTATAAAGTTTGATATTGCATGGAGTTATAATTTAGGAATCTAATTGGACTGATTTAATGAAAAAGGAGAAAAAGTTCTCCCGACATTTTCGTATATTAATATCCTTTTAATCTTGTACTTAAACATAAGCAAAAATTTTTTAAATTGAACTCAAAAATTTCCCTGCGTAAACATCTTATTCGGGGTGCCTCCGGGTCTCTGGCACTGAAGATTGCCAATATGAGCCTTACTATGGTTTTGGCGGTTTTCTTAGCCCGAATACTGGGTGTGGAAAATTTTGGCATCTATGCTTTTTGCCTGTCTTTTGTTCAGATTCTGACCGTACCTGCCATGCTGGGCGGGCAACAGATTCTGGTCCGGGAGGTAGCTGCCTATCAGATTAAAGGCGAGTTCCATTTTCTACGAGGCCTGCTTCTACGATTTAAGCAGGCCAGTATTTTGATTTCGCTTACTCTTGCTATTGCAGCGAGTGGAGTAGGTTTCTTTATTTATCAGAGCAACCCCCTGTTGATTCCTTTTTTAACGGCTATGCCCTTGATTCCATTATTCGCTACAATGCAGCTTCAAGGTGCGGCTCTTCGTGGGCTTCGTCATGTTTTACTGGGACAGGCGCCCATGATGTTAAGACCTGGTTTCGTTCTTGTTTTTGTATGCATTTTTTACTGGTGTTTGGGAAGCGATTTTTATGCAGAAGCTGCTTTATGGGCGCAGATGGCTACAAGCGCGTTACTTGTGATGCTAACTTTTTTTCTTTTGAGTCGTTCCTTACCTAACAGAGTTAAAACCATAAAGCCGGATTATGAAACGCAAAAATGGGTTAAAAGTGTATTACCGTTTGTCTTTGCAGGAGGTATGCAGATTTTAAACGGAGAGACTTCGGTAATCATGCTTGGTTTTATGGAAAAGCCGGAAGAAGTGGGACTTTTTCGTATGGCTCAAAGGGGAGCTTTGTTGATTCCGTTTGCTTTGCAGGCGGTTAATATGGCTGTGGCTCCAACAATATCCCAGCTTTTCGTTCAAGGAGAAAAACAAAGGTTACAACATATGATCAGTAAAATCGTGCATGGTGTTTTTGCCCTTTCTTTGCCGGTAGCACTTGGGCTTATCTTGGGTGGTAAGTGGATCATTCCAGTAGTCTTTGGATCAGACTATGCCCCTGCCTACATCCCTTTGGTTGTTTTATGTCTGGGGCAATTGGTAAATGTTGGTATGGGGTCAGTCGGACTTTTGTTGAATATGGCCGGGTTTGAAAACTTGACTGCAAGAGGTGTTACTGTAGCCACATTGTCTAATATAATTTTAAATTTTGCGATGATTCCATTTTGGGGGGCTTCCGGGGCAGCAATTGCCACAAGTATCAGTCTAACAATTTGGAATATAGTCCTTTTTCTTTTACTTTATAAGAAGACCGGCATTGTGAGTTCGATTCGTCTGTCAGCGCTTCGGGCTACTTTGATCTTTAATTAGTGTCCATCCACGGGAATAACTACTTGAAAAAAATAAAAAAAGCGCATTTTGTGGTTGACTTTTTCTGCTTAGCGTAGTATATAAAAAGTCATCAACCATTCAATATCACTACGAAAA
>JAXHVL010000121.1:0-7232 GCA_034189225.1 Thermodesulfobacteriota bacterium | reverse complement strand
ATCGGAAGCCCCCATGGGGAGAGAGGGAACACGGGAAAGCTGCTTGGAGAAGTATTAAAAGGTGCGGAAAGTGAAGGGGCGGCATGTGAGACTATTGTTCTTAGAGGCGATTCCGTAAAGCCGTGCCTGGGTTGCGATCAATGCCACAAAAAGGGCCGCTGCCCCCAAAAGGACGAGTTTGAGTCCATAAAGGAGAAGATGATGGCGGCAGACGGGATCATCCTGGCCACGCCCAATTATATCTTCAACGTGAGTGGCCAATTAAAGGTGTTTATCGATCGTTGTTCCAGTCTGATTCATTGCGTGGCCCTTGAGGGCAAATACGGGGCATGCGTGGTGACTTCCGGTGGAGGAGATGAGTGGCCCATTGTCCAATACCTTAATCATTTCCTAATGGTAAGCGGTGCGGTTCCGGTTGATGCTGTCTGGGCCGCCATGGGCCCCACCGGGCCGGACACCCAGGTGCCTGAGAAAAGCCGCGAGCAGGCCTTTAGTTCAGGCAGGACCCTGGTAAGGGCCTGGGAGGAGAAAAGGCGTTTCGCTATGGTGGAAAAGGTGCAGGAGGAGCATCGAAAAAGGATGCAGGAATTGATTAACTGGTATCAGGAAGAATGGCCCTATGAGTATGCATTCTGGAAGGAGCGGGCCTAAAGCGAATAATTCAACAAATAGGGAGAAATTCCGCCACGGGGAAGGGTATATGAAATCCCCGGAGCTGCTAAAAAGGTTCATTGACAGCCTGCCCATCATGGAGGTGCCTGAAAAATACGTAGTCTTTAAACCCCTAACCGATCTCGACCCGACCGCGCAAACAAATCCAGCGGTTTTGTAGAATTTGATTGTTAAAATTAAAAAATGCTTTGCATTGTCGTATAAAAAAAACACCAATAAAAGATGAAACAAGTTCGATTTGTAGGGAAATCTCTTGAGGATATAAAGGCATTTTCAGAAGCTGCGCGGCAGCGGGCGGGGTATCAGCTTTTACATGAATACAGCGATAAAGCAGCCCAGATAATGGGCGTGAGCAGGCCCCGCGTAAGCGATGCCATCCGCGGCAAAATAGACAATTTTACAATCGATTCATTGGTGGACATGCTGACCAAAGCCGGAAGGCATGTTAAAGTTACGGTTCTAGAGGCCGCATAATCAATAGTCAGCGAATAGTCAGTAAATGAAAAATCTTTTCAATAATATTCAATCAAATCAAACATATAGTGCATGTGGGATTTGATTCGACTCCCGCAAATACTTTCAAGCCCGCCCTGTCCAGTCGCTGTACCCAAGCCGACGCCTTAAATGTCCGGGTTCACCACTAAACGCATTTCTGAGCAGTGTGGCGTTGTCGATATCTGTAAAGGATGTTTTTGTAATGTCGCCTGCAGTTTAAAATAAACATTTAATAAGCTATTGACAAAGGCGATGACCCGTCGTAAAAATTAAAAAAAAGTTAAATTAAAGTTAAATTATTGCGGCTCGGGTGGTTTTGTGAACGGTATTGTTAAGTACGCTGATATTAAAATGACCAACAATATGTTTCGGTGTAAATCGGCTACATCCACTGGTTTTTCTTTTTTCATCTTTGGTTTTCCCTCTTTAAAAACGTATTTTTTATGTCAAGGGGTGGTGAATGGACTATGAAGTAAGCGTTTCATCCTGCAATACGTATGTTTGTTGTCGGGTAAAAGGGGACTTTACTGCTGAGGAAGCCCGCATTTTTACCATGGATGCGGAAAATCTGAGCCGGGAGAAGGGAATCAAGCGTTTTTTGTTTGATATGCGGAGGGGACGGAATGCGTCTTCCATTTTCAGAAACTATGAGTATGCTTACAATGACATGCATGAAATGGGTGTTACCAGAAGTGCGCGTTCGGCAATGCTGGTGGGCCCCGAAGATAAATCCCACGATTTTGTGGAGACCGTATGCCAGAATGCGGGCTACAATGTCCGATTGTTCAGGGATGAACAGGAGGCCATTGAATGGCTCAGGGAATAAAAACACCGCCGGACGCGTACGTCGGCGGTGTTCGGTTCTTCACTTCCTTAAACAGAGCAGATTGCGGCGTGGCCAGCCGGTCCCTGCTTGCCTGAAATACCGCGAATCGGTTACCGGCCCGGGGTAATAATCCGGGATTCGTCCTGTTGCTGCTGCTGCTGATACTGGCGGACCCGTTCCTGCATGTCGGCCATGGCCTTTTGCATTTCACCGGGAAATGCCTTCATGGCCTCTTCCATGTTGCCGGCTTCAAGCCTGGCCTGCAGGGGAAGGGGGCCTTCCGGCGACATGAGCTGGGTATGGCCCACAAATATAACCTCACGGTCGGGGTCATCCTGGCCGTCGGGTTTGATGGGGATGAGCTTGCGAATCGCAGCCACCTTGAGGTCGGTGATGGATTCTTCCCGGTAAAGATTGTTCTGATCCACGGAAAAATCGATATTCTGATCGTTCATAATAGCTCCTGTTGGTTTTTTCTTCGTTTACATTGTATTTTCCAGAGCTATCATAAGGCTCCCGATGCTGCAAGCATTAAGTTTTACGGCTTTGTAAAAAGTCGATTGTCAGCTGATTGGTTTGGGTTGCGGCATATCTCTTGTCATGCCATGTGACGTTTCATTGCATGATGTCGTCGGGCTACAGCATTTCCGGGGTAAAGGCCACTACGTCGTCGATGCGGGCGGTGTTGCAGAAGAGCATGACCAGGCGGTCGATGCCCAGGGCATTGCCGGCTGCGTCGGGCATGTCTTCGACAGCCTCCAGGAAACGTTCCGGCAGGGGGTAGGCGGCCTGCAGGCGGGTGTGGCGCAGGCGGTTTTCTACTTCAAACCGCTGGCGGTAGGCCGCTGTTCCGGTGAGTTCAGAAAACCCGTTGCAGAGCTCCAGGCCGCCGATGTAAAGTTCGAAGCGTTCGGCAACCAACGCATCATCGGCTTTGAGGCGTGCAAAGGCCGCGCCCAGAGCTGCGGGATAGTCGTATAGAAAAACGGGCCGGTCCCATCCCAGATGCGGCTCGATGGTGCAGCCCATGCATTGGTCAAACCGGTCCGCCGGAGACGGTCCGTTGAGAACGGTTTCCAGGGAAATACCCGCATACCGGTCAAATGCCTCGGCCACGGTAATTTTGGGCCAGTCCGGAGAAAGATCAATGGCGCGGTCCTGGTATGGCAGAGCCGTTGCGGTGCGGCCGGCGGTTTTGTCAGCCACTTGTTCGGCCACAAACCGGATGAGGCTTTCTGTTTCTGCCATCAGGTCGTGGTAATCGGATTTCAGCCGGTACCATTCCAGCAATGTGAATTCGGGCAGGTGTTTTTTGCCGCGTTCCTGCTGCCGGAACGTCTTGCTGAGCTGGTATATCCGGTCCAGGCCGCGGACCAGCAGCTGCTTCATGCAGATTTCCGGTGATGTGTGGAGGAACCAGTCCCCGCTGGGCTGGGGACGGATATTGGCTTCGGGCATGGGCGCGGGTATCCGGCAGGGGGTGTCCACTTCCAGGTAGCGGTTGTCTTCGAAAAAGCGGCGGATGGCGCTGTAGATGCGGGCGCGGGTTCGGAGGTTTCCCAATATTGACAATCCCGGAAAAAGTGTGGTTTACCCTGTTTTGCTCATACCCGCACTCTTGCGGGGGCGCAAAATGTATATGTCCGTCTGTGTCCGTGTGGGCCGCGGCCAATGTTTTACAACGGTTTTGGGCCGGTTGTTATTTTTCCAGGTATTCGTCCTCCGGCCGGTTTTGTAGAAACACCTTTAAATAGCGGACAGCCTCGGCCTCGTCAAACCACTGGTGGCCGGTCTCCCGGCATTTGTCGCAGGCGTTGAGGGGAATATGAATCCCGAGGATCCGGCGTCCCCGGTCCGCGGACGAGTCGATCCGGAGCGCGCCAGCGCAATCGGTGCAGATGCGGACCTTTTCCTGCTGGGTCTCATAAATGCCGTCGGTATCGTAAAAGATTTGGTTGGTGCGCTCTTCAAAGGTTTTGCCGGCCTGTCGTTTTTCCGTGAGCACGTGTCGCTGTTCCCACAGGGTCCATACCTCCCGGGCCAGGCGTTCGACCTGGCGGGTGACGTTTTCGCCCTGCCGGATTTTATCCGGGTTGAATCCCGGCTCTTTGATTCTGCTGTAATCCAGGCCGGCCATGGCCAGGATGATACCGACATTGACATAGGGAAGGGCCCCTTCGATGGAGTATCCGCCTTCAAGCACGGCGATATCCGGCTTCAGCATTTCCGTGAGTTTTGCATATCCCTGGGCACAAAAGTGCATGTCCGTCAGCGGGTCGGTATAATGGTTATCCTGCCCGGCCGAATTGATGATCAGGTCCGGCTTGAATTCGTCCAGCACGGGGAGGACAACGTTTTCGATTACATGAAGGAAGCCTTCGGCCGAGGTCTTCGGCGGCAGGGGAATGTTCAATGTCCGGCACGCAGCATTGGGGCCGCCCATTTCTTCCGGAAACCCCGAGCCGGGGTAAAGGGTTCGTCCATCCTGGTGAAGCGAGATGAACAGGGTGTCCGGATCGTGCCAGTAGATGTCCTGGGTGCCGTCGCCGTGGTGGCAGTCGGTGTCCACGATGGCCACCTTGCGGATGTTGTAGGCCGACCGCAGGTATTCGATCATGATGGCTTCGATGTTCACGTTGCAGAACCCCCGGGCCCCGTGCACCACCCGCTTGGCGTGATGGCCCGGCGGCCGGACAAGGGCGAACCCGTTTTCCACTTCTTTTGTTACCACTGCTTCGCCGATGCGCTTGGCGCTGCCGGCGCTGATGAAGTGGGATTCGGTCATGACCGATGCAACATCCGGTACGCAGAAATGAACCCTCTGAACGTCTTCCGTTAAAACCAGTTCGGATTTGAGCTCAATCAATCCGTCGATATCAAAAAGCCCTTCCTCCAGGGCCTGGTCCTGCGTGTAAAGCAGCCGCTCCTCTCGTTCAGGGTGAGTGGGATTGATGGCCCAGTCATAGGCAGGGAAAAAAATGAGTCCAGTTTTGCGTTTGGCTTTCAGCATCGCTTGCGGCTCCCATTTTACATGGTCATTTCATTGGCCAGGTTTTTGGCAATCACTTCATATCCGTGGACGAGGCCGGGTTTTACCTGAACCTTTATTCGAATATTACGGCCCGCGGCTGAAAAACCGCGCACCATGTTGAACTGGAGGTTTTCCAGTATTTCCATTTCCAGGTCGCTTTCAGCGGCGCCGCTGCGAATCGCTTTTTGCTTGAGGAGCGACAATGCCTTTTCCACTGCGTCCTCCCGGGAGAAAGAGCTGTCAATGCGTTCAAAAAAACGTTCTTCCGGGGCCGTAAGAATACCGCGCTGGGTGTCCGCAAAGAGATTGACCTCGCTGGTGGTTCGGGCGAACGCGGCGCCGATGGCGTTGGCCACATTCCACTTGGGTACCACGCGGGTGGAAAGGCCGGAAATGGATTCGATCTGGGGCGCAAAGTGCTTGGCCGGCCCGCCCAGCACCAGTATCTTGTCGGGTCTTACCTGGTGTCCTTCCCAGTGTTCATGGACGGTGTACACCGGTTTGCTGTTGATATCCGCCACCAGTTTCCGGGCATGCCGGACCACCTCGCTGCAGAAGTGTTCGTAAATGCGTTCGGCGGTTTCAAGGATGCCGGCATCCAGCGCTTCTGCGATTTTCCGGATTCCCTGAACCGCCTTGTCCCGATCGCCGTGGGTCATTTTTTCCAGGACGCAAAGGGCATCTGTGGGGGTAGGCTCCGGGCCGCCGAATGCCATGGCATGGCCCGCCCGCATGGGGCCGATGCGGATTTCCCCATCTTCCACGGTGATATGACTGTCGCCGCCCAGTCCAATGGACCGTGTTTTCAGTGCCCGGATCAGGGTTTTGTAACCGGCCAGTTCAATGCCCAGGGGTTCCAGCACCGGCACCTTGTTGAGAATGACCGCGATGTCGGTGGTGGTGCCGCCGATATCCAGCACCAGCGCCTCTTCGTCTTCCCCGGCAAACGGAATGGCGCCCATCACGCTGGCCGCCGGTCCTGACAATATGGTCTGGCCGGGGTAATTGATGGAAGCGGGGAAGCTCATGGTGCCGCCGTCTGCCTTGAGAATATGAATGGGTACCTGGAGCCCTTGCTTTTCAAGGGTCTTCTGGACCGCTTCAAAAAAGTTTTTGTGAATCGGGTATACCGAGGCATTGAGAAATGTGGTGGCAATGCGCCGGGGAAAGTTGAGGCTTCCGGATATCCAGTGTCCCAGAAACACCTTTCGAAAAGATTTTTTCAGCATCTCACGGACTTTCTGCTCGTGCATGGGATTGCGCGCGGAAAACTTGCCCACCACGCCCACATGCCGGATACCGTCGGCCCGGAGTTTTTTGGTGATGGTTTTCAGGGCTTCAAAGTCGATGGGTTCGATTTCCCGGCCCCGATGGTCCAGTGCCCCGGCTACCGTGTAGTAATGGTCATGGGTGCGGAATGCCTCCGGGTCGATCCCCGGTCCGCTGAGCACGATCATGCCGAAGTCAGGCTGTTTCTGCTGCACAATGGCATTGGTAGTTAAGGTGGTGCTGAGTACAATGCGTTCGATGGACGAAGGTTTAATGCCCTGTGAAATCTGCTCGATCCCCGACAATACCGTATGAAAGAGGTCTGTTTCAACCGTAGGAACTTTGATGTCTTTGAGAAGACCGTCTTTATCCAGCAGCACCACATCGGTGTGCGTGCCGCCGACATCCAGGCCGATAATCATATGCGTTCCTTATTTTTGGTTAATCTACTCGCTTATCCGGGCCAAAAGGAGCACTGACCGCTGAACGGAGATTCCATTCGCCGGTTTTGGTTTAACCGAAAAAACAATACCACAAGATAAAAAAAAACAAAAGAGGGGAGCATTCCCGATTCCGAAGCACCCCTCGTTTCCCTGCGCCCGGAAATGACGGCTTCGTAAAAAGCTTCCAGCGCAACGCGCGGCGTTTTTGCAGGAAGTAACCTATTATGGCGGGATCGAAAGATTACTTCGCCACTTCTACCTTTTCGTGATCGTAATCGACTGCCGTTTGATTAACCACGGAATACACGGAAAGGCACGGAAAAAGGGAACAAGATGGTTCCTTCCGTGCTCTTCCGTGTATTCCGTGGTTAAAAAAGATGCTTTGGTTTTAAATGAATTACCACGTTAAGTTCCTTGGAAGTCCAATAGCAGCAAAGCGATGCATCTCTCGTCATGTCACGTACGGTGTAGGGGCGAACCTTGTGTTCGCCCTCTG
>JAXHVL010000120.1:0-6077 GCA_034189225.1 Thermodesulfobacteriota bacterium | reverse complement strand
GGCGAACCTTGTGTTCGCCCTCTGACCGGGCGAACACAAGGTTCGCCCCTACACTGTACGTGACATGACGAGAGATGCATCGCAACGCAGCGGCTGCCTTGCAGCAATTGGACTTCCAAGGAACTTAATCTGCCAATTTATTGTAACCATATCATTTTACTTAATTTTTCAGTTTATTGCCATGACTGTCAGCTTGCCGAAACAACTGAACAGCAACACGTGCCCAGCCCCTTGCAGCGCAGCCGAGCAGGGGCGGTTTTTTCGGAAGACGCGGGCAGACTGTCTGAGCAGACGAGGTTTAACGCATCTGCACAAAAGAACAGGCGAGTTTCTGCCCGCGCCGAAAAAACCGTTCCTGCGAGGGAAGCCGAAGGCCCCAAAATATCAAATAGACGCGGGGCGCCCTTTCTTTTGCATGCTTTTCTTTGGGCGAGCAAAGAAAAGCATGAATAAAAAATTGGTTGTTTAAAGCAATCACGGTAAAAACTCGATCCAAGCGCACGTTACTTTCTGCAAAAACGCCGCGCGTGGCGCTGGGCGCTTTTTACGAAGCCGTCAACCAGAATAAAGAAGCGATACCCCTTTGTACAGCACGAAAAATACCATCATCCTGACGGTCCTTTCCCTGATCGTGTTTGTTTCCGGTATTATCGGTTACATGGTGATTGAAGATTGGAGCTTTCTGGATGCGATCTATATGACCGTTATCACCCTTACCACGGTGGGGTTCGGCGAGGTCCATCATCTCAGCCGGGACGGGAAAATCTTCACCACCATCCTTATTTTCGTGGGCGTCGGTTTCTGTCTCTACGTGGTGGGGACCTTTGTGCAGTTCATCCTGGGCGGACAAATCAACAATATACTCGGGAGACGAAAATTGGATAAAAAAATCAGTCAGCTTGACGGACATTGTGTGGTCTGCGGCTACGGTCGCATCGGCAGGGTGCTGGCGTTAAATCTTATCAACCATCCCATAGATGTGGTGGTGGTCGAGCAGAATCCGGACCTGGTGCCGATTATGGGCGAGGACAACGTGCTGTATGTATCAGGCAGCGCCACCGAAGAAGAAGCCCTGATAGCAGCCGGCATCAAAAAGGCCAAAACCCTTGTGGCCGTATTGGCCACGGATACGGACAACGTCTTTCTCGTGCTCACCGCCCGCCAGCTCAACCCGGATCTGTACATCATGGCCCGCTCCAGTCAGGAACGCGTCAAATCAAAGCTGCGGGCCGCCGGCGCGGACAAGGTGGAATCGCCCTATGACACGGGCGCACTGAGCATGGCCAAGCGGGTGCTGCGCCCCACGGTCACCAATTTTCTGGATCTGGCGCTGGCCCAGACGAACAAGGATATTCAGATGGAAGAGGTGCCGGTGTCTCCGCGATCTAAACTCTGCGGCAAAACCCTTCAGGAGTCCCGCATCCGGCAGGACTTCAACCTCATCATCATCGCTATCCGGAAGTCGGACAACACCATGATCTTCAATCCCTCCTCCGAAACCAGAATTACGGAAAACGACACCATCGTGGCGGTAGGGGACCATGAAAGCCTGAACAACTTCAATCGCGACCTTCTATACTGCTAGTCGGGCCAAAAACAGGGCGGCTTGAATCGCGAATTCAGCAGATCCTCCGTCAGATCTTATATATAATCCGCTGCTCCGTAATAATAATATCCACGTGACGATCGATAGACCCCTTGGGAACCTGCTGAATGATCTGATCTTCGAAGGCCAGGGAAACTTTGCGGGTGGTCATGGGCAATTTGGGTATAAGCTTATCGTAAAATCCCGTTCCCAGACCGATGCGCGCTCCTTTTTCATCAAACACAAGGCCCGGCACGACAGCGATTTCAACACTGTCAACCGGTACCGGCCGGCAGCGGGCGGGGTCGGGCACGGTATTGCCGTCGGGGTCTGTTGTCAGGTCGGCCGACAGGTCGTTCATCTTCAGGAGTTTGACATTCTTTCCCGGCTGGCCTCCCGCCGGCACCACCACCACCTTGTTATGCGCAAAGCAATAACGGATAATGGGACGGGTATCAACATCACCGGTACCGCTCAGATAAAGAAAGACCACATGGGCTTCAACGAAATTGGCAAAATCAAAAAGACGTTCAAGAATCCGGTTGCTTTTTTCAGACACCTCATCCGCTGAAAATGACTCAATTTTTTTAATGATATCGTCACTTATTTCTTGTTTTTCCAGTTTAATATCGTCCATGTTATATACCTCTGTTATTTTGTAGATATTATAATTTATACGTTTATCACAACCGCCTGATAAAGTCAAATATTAATAATTATTGACTATATGCAGAAGACATGGTACCTGAAACATGATGACGAGCCTGCCATGCCGGCGGGATTGTTTCCCACTACGATGGCAATATAGACACAATAAAGAAAACAGGTAAGACCCGGATGCTTGACTTAAAGTTTGTCAGAGAGAACGCCGCCCTTGTGAGAACTGCTCTTGAAAACCGGGGGGAAGCCCCCGGTATGATAGATGAGTTTGCATCGCTTGATGCCACCCGGCGGCAACTTCTCGGCGAGATCGAAAGCCTGCGGCACCAGCGCAACACCACCTCCGACGAAATCGCCGCCATGAAAAAACGGGGGGAAAATGCGGACGCACCCATTCAGGAGATGCGGCGGGTATCCGATCGCATCAAAAAACTGGATGAACAGCTTTCCGTCAACCAGGAAAAGATTGACGCCCTGCTGATGCGGATTCCCAATGTACCGCACGAGTCTGTTCCCGTGGGGGCCGAAGAAGCCGACAATGTGGAAATAAAAACCGTGGGCGAGATTCCCCGGTTCGATTTCGAGCCGTTGCCGCACTGGACCATGGGCGAATCCCTGAACATCCTGGACTTTCCCCGGGCCGCGAAAATCACCGGCGCCCGCTTTCCCCTGTATACCGGCCAGGGAGCACGGCTGGAACGCGTGCTGATCAATTTTATGCTGGATATTCAGACCACAGAGCACTGCTACCGGGAGTGCCTGCCCCCCTTTATCGTTAACCGGAAAACCATGACCGGCACAGGACAGCTTCCCAAGTTTGAAGAGGATCTTTTCAAGCTTGAAAAATGGGACTACTATCTCATTCCCACGGCGGAGGTGCCGGTGACCAATATTTACCAGGACGAAATTCTCAACGAGGCCGATCTTCCCCTCAAATACACGGCCTATACCCCGTGTTTCCGGTCCGAGGCCGGTTCTTACGGCAAAGACACCAAAGGCCTGATCCGGCAGCACCAGTTTAACAAGGTGGAACTCGTCAAGTTCACCCGGCCGGAACACTCCTACGAAGAACTTGAAAAACTCCTGGCCGATGCGGAAACCATTCTTCAGCGCCTGGAACTGCCCTACCGGGTGATCACCCTGTGCACCGGGGACATGGGATTTTCCGCGGCCAAAACCTATGACATCGAGGTCTGGTTTCCCGCCCAGCAGAAATACCGGGAAATCTCCTCATGCAGTAACTTTGAAGCATTTCAGGCGCGGCGGGCCAACATCCGGTTTAAGCGCAAAGATCAGAAGGGAACCGAATTTGTGCATACACTGAATGGCTCGGGCCTGGCCGTTGGCCGGACCCTGGCGGCCCTGATGGAAAACCGCCAGGAGAAGGACGGATCGTTCACCATCCCCGACGCGCTGCAACCCTACATGAACCCTGTCAAGAAGATATCATTATGAATATCAGTGATTACCCCGGGGATGTTCGGGAACACCTGATTCCCCGGCAACAGAAAAGCCTTTTTTACCGGTGCCTGGGCTGTGAAAAAACTTACGGCATCGACCGGCTGCTGTACGTGTGCCCGTCCTGCAACAGCGTGCTGCTGATCGAAGACGGCGCCTTTGAGCAGAAAAAAGAAATCTCCGGTGAGCTGTGGCAACGGATTTTCGACTTCCGGAAAAGCCTCAACATATCGGCACTGAAGGGCGTGTACCTTTTTCATGAGTTTATCGGCCCGGACATCCCCCTGGATGCAGTGGTCTGGCTGGGCGAAGGCCGGACCCCGGTGGTGGAGGCCGGGGCTGACCTGCAGAAAAAGGCCGGGGCCCGCTTCTTTTTTAAAAACGACGGCCAGAACCCCAGCGCCTCATTCAAGGACAGGGGCATGGCCAGCGCATTTTCCTGCATCAACTACCTCATCCAGAGCGGCGCCATTTCCGAGGTCCTGGCCGTTTGCGCCTCCACCGGCGACACCTCCGCGGCAGCGGCCCTTTATGCCGCTTATCTGCGGCCCAAAGTCAAGTCCGCCGTGCTCCTGCCGTACAAGAAGGTCACCCCCCAGCAGCTGTCCCAGCCCCTGGGCAACGGCGCCGCGGTATTTGAAATTCCCGGCGTGTTTGACGACTGCATGAAGATCGTGGAAGAACTTTCCGAAAATTACAACGTGGCCCTGCTCAACTCCAAAAACGCCTGGCGTATTCTGGGCCAGGAGTCCTACTCCTACGAGATCGCTCAGGATTTTTCCTATGACATGACGAACAAGGCCGTTATCGTGCCCATCGGCAACGCCGGCAACATCACCGCCGTGATGAGCGGGTTTCTCAAGTTCCACCGCATCGGCATCATCGATTCCCTGCCCAAAATCATCGGGGTCCAGTCCAGCCATGCCAACCCGGTCTACCGGTATTACAGTGAACCGGACCCGGAAAAACGTAAATTCTCCCCCATCTCCGTGGAGCCAAGCGTGGCCCAGGCCGCCATGATCGGCAACCCCGTATCCATGCCCCGGGTGATCCACCTGGCCCGCCAGTATGAGGCGGCTGCGGGCGAACCCAAAGTATTCGTGGTTCAGGTCACCGAGCAGGAAATCATGGACTGGCAGCTCATTGCCAACAAGCACGGCAACATCGTCTGCACCCACGGCGGCGAAAGCCTGGCCGGCCTGGTAGCGGCGCGGCGTCAAAACATTGTAGACGACCACGAATCCGCGATTCTGGACTCCACCGCCCACATGCTCAAGTTTTCCAATTTCCAGCAGATGTACTTTGACAACAGCTTTCCGCCGCAATACGATATAACGCCCAACCCCGCCCTGATCAACACGCCGCAGCTGGTGGAAGCCGAGGGCGTGGAAAAACCGGCCGAGGGCAAACCCCTTGACAAAGAAGCCCTCACCGCATTCGTCAAGGAAACCGCCAGAGAGATTGCAAACCGCCTGGACCTGAAGGAGGTCAACCAATGAAAGCAAAGGCCCGGTTATTCCTGATCTTCTCCCTGACCCTGGCCGCCGCCATCGCGGTTTCCGGATGCGCGACCACCAAAAAACGCAAGGATCAGGCCGAAAAAACCCGCCGGCTGGGCGAGGCATATATGGCCGAAGGCAAGCATGCCGCCGCGTATAAGTCATTTCTCAAGGCCAAAAACCTGAACCCCAGGGACGCCCACACCTATTACGATCTGGGCATGTTTTACTATCAAAAAGAAAATTACGACATGGCCATCGACGCCTACCATAAGGCCCTGGACATGAAGCCCGATTTTGCCGCGGCCATCAACAACCTGGGCATCGTTTACATGGCCCAGGGGGAATGGGACAAGGCCATCAACACCCTGAAGGATATTACAGAGAACTACGTGTATGCCACCCCCCACTTTCCCTGTTTCCTCATCGGCCAGGCCTATTATCATAAAAAAGAATACCAGAAGGCCGTTGACTACTTCAAAAAGGCCATCGACCTGAAGCCCGATTATCCCTTTGCCAGCCACTGGCTGGGCAAAACCCTGCTGGCGCAGGGCAATACCGGGGACGCCATCAACGCCCTGGAAAAAGCGGTTGAGCAGGCCCCAAAAAACGCCGCGTTTTATTTTGACCTGGGCATGGCCTACAAGGCCGCCGGCAACCGCCAAAAGGCCCGCCAGGCGTTTTCCCGGGCTGCCGCCATGGCGACGAATGAATCTTTGAGAGATGCGGCGATGCGGGAAAAGCGGCATTTAGGGTTCATCACAAAATAAGTTGGGCAAATTTGGCGCCGGAATTTTTTCCGTCTTCGAGACGCGAGGAGGGAGAATAGCAAGCTATTTGACCGACGAAGCAACAAAGAAGACGGGAAAAAGAAC
>JAXHVL010000012.1:0-24613 GCA_034189225.1 Thermodesulfobacteriota bacterium | reverse complement strand
GGCAGACTGTTTGAGCAGACGAGGCTTAACGCATCTGCATGAACGGACAGGCGAGTTTCTGCCCGCGCCGAAAAAACCGCCCCTGTGAGGGAAGCCGAAGGCCAAGCTGCGGGGCGCCCTTTCTTTTGCATACTTTTCTTTGGGCGAGCAAAGAAAAGTATGAATGAAAAATTGGTTGTTTAGAACAATCACGGTAAAGAAGCCAATCCAAGCGTAATGTTCCTTGCTGCAAAAACACCATGCGGCGGGGTTAGGCGCCTTTTACAAAGCCATGAACCGTTTACCGTGAAACGGAAATATGATACAACCATTCAAATCAGGTATTAACCATACAATTCTATAACCGGAGTACCCAATGGACAAAAATCGCCAGTCGGTCGAAGTATCAATCAAGGCGGTATTTCTGATCATCGCCCTGGCATCGATCACGACCCTTCTGCTGATCAGTCTGTTTCTGTTTATCGAAGGTATTCCGATACTGAAATCGGTTTCCCTTCAGGAATTCATTTTCGGCAGATTCTGGTATCCAACGGATGATCCGCCGGCATTCGGCACCTTTCCCTTGATCGTTGCATCGGGCTGTGTCACGGCCTTGTCCGCGCTTTTTTCCGTTCCCCTGGGGATCGGGACGGCCATCTATATCGCGGAGATTGCCAACAAAAAAGTTGCCGAGATTGTAAAGCCTACCGTGGAAATTCTGGCCTCACTGCCGTCGGTGGTGGTGGGCCTTTTCGGACTGGTGGTGGTCTCTCCGTTTTTACAGAAGGTGTTCAATGTGCCCATCGGTGTCAACCTGTTCAACGCCTCCCTGATGCTCGGCTTCATGGCGGTTCCCACTATCTGCAGCATCTCGGAAGATGCCATCAACAGCGTGCCGGACGACCTAAGGGAAGCATCCCTGGCCCTGGGGGCCACACGCTTTGAAACCATTGTGAAAATCGTGCTTCCTGCCGGCGCATCCGGTATCGCCACGGCGGTTATTCTGGGCATGTCACGGGCCATCGGTGAAACCATGGTGGTATTGATGGTGGCCGGCGGCGCGGCCATGGTTCCCCAGTCCCTGTTTGACCCGATCCGCCCCATGCCCGCCACCATTGCCGCTGAAATGGCCGAAGCCCCCTTTCGTAGCGAACATTACCACGCCCTTTTCGCCATCGGCATTGTGTTATTTATTTTTACGTTTCTGTTCAACCTGACCGCGGATATTCTGGCAACCCGTTTTAAAAAGAAACAACTGGGAGGCTGAAGCCAATAACACCATGCAAAAACCAGATAAAAAACCAGATAACGATACCAACAATACTCAGGGGCATTCCCAATTTCCACGATTGCGCCGACGACGCATCGTTCAATCCGTGTTCTTCTTTCTGTTCCGCACAGCGGCCCTCATCAATGCCGCCGCCCTTTTTCTGGTGGGCTACTTTGTCATCTCAAAGGGCGCAAGCGTTATCAGCTGGGAATTTTTGACCAGGCCGCCCACCGATGCCATGACAAAAGGCGGGATCATGCCGGCCATCATCGGCACCTTCTACCTTTCAGCCGGGGCCATGCTCATCGCCCTGCCCGTGGGCGTGGCATCGGCCATTTACATGAATGAGTATGCCAGAAAGGGGCGCCTTATCCGAATCATCCGTTTCGGCATCAACAACCTGGCGGGCGTTCCCTCCATCGTGTTCGGGCTGTTCGGGCTGGCCTTTTTCTGCATCGTGCTGAACTTCAATGTCAGCCTGATCGCCGGCGCCCTTACCCTGGCCGCCCTCACCCTGCCGGTGGTTATTGGTGCAACCGAAGAAGCGTTGAAAGCGGTGCCGGATACCTACCGGGAAGCATCCCTCGCCCTGGGGGCCACCAAGTGGCAGACCATCTACCGGGTCGTTATTCCCACGGCTTTGCCGGAAATACTCACCGGCGCCATCCTCGGCCTGGGCAGGGCCGCCGGTGAAACCGCACCGATCATGTTCACCGCTGCGGTTTATTATACCCCCCACCTGCCTTCGTCCCTTTTTGACGAAGTCATGGCATTACCGTATCATATTTACGTGCTGGCCACCGCCGGCACCAATATCGCCCAGACCCGGCCCCTCCAGTACGGCACGGCCCTTGTGCTGATCGTGCTGGTCTGCGGCATGAACCTGTTTGCAATTATCGTCCGGTCCCGGATGCGGAAAAAACTCAAAGGATAATGCAGGTAGCTTATGAATGTAAAAATGGCAACCCGGAATTTGAACTTCTACTACGGCGATTTCAAGGCACTTTCCGATATCACGCTGGACTTCCAGGAACACCGCGCCACCGCATTGATCGGCCCCTCGGGGTGCGGAAAGAGCACGTTTCTGCGATGCCTGAACCGGATGAACGACCTGATTCACAACACCCGCATTACCGGTGAAATAACACTGGACAATGAACCCATATACGGCTCAAGGATTGATTTTGTGGCACTTCGGCGGCGGGTGGGAATGGTGTTTCAGAAACCCAATCCGTTTCCCAAATCCATCTTTGAGAATATTGCCTATGGTCTGAAGGTTAACGGCATAAAAAACAAAACCCTGCTGGCCAACAAGGTGGAAGAAAGCCTGAAACAGGCCGCGCTCTGGGCCGAGGTCAAGGACCGGCTGTCGGAATCGGCGCTGGGGCTTTCCGGCGGGCAGCAGCAGCGGCTGTGCATCGCCAGGGCGCTTGCCGTGGAGCCTGATGTGGTGCTGATGGACGAACCCGCATCTGCCCTGGACCCCATCGCCACCCAGAAAATCGAAGAGCTCATCCATGAACTGAAAAAAGACTATACCATCATCATCGTGACCCACAACATGCAGCAGGCGGCCCGGGTGTCGGACACCACGGCCTTCTTCTACATGGGCGTGCTCATTGAAGTGGGCGATACCGATACGCTGTTTACCAGGCCCCAGAAGCAGCAGACCGAAGACTATATAACCGGCCGGTTCGGATAATAAGAACGCCACCAAAAGGGGAAAAAATGAAAAAACACCTCCAGACCGAACTCGAACAAATAAAAAAGAATATTCTCGAACTGGGCGCCATGACCGAAGACCGCCTGCAGAAAGCCATTACCGCGGTGTATGAGACCAATCGGGAACTGGCCCGGGAGATCATTAAAACCGATTATGAAATCGATAACCTGGAAGTGGAAATCGAAGAAGAATGCCTGAAAATCATTGCCCTGCATCAGCCGGTGGCCATTGACCTCCGGCTGCTGGCGGTCACCATAAAAATCAACAATGACCTGGAACGAATGGCTGACGAGGCCGTCAATATAGCTCACCGGGTGAAAGCCCTGGCTGAATCGGGCATGGTGGATAAAAATGAATTCTATTACGACTATATGCCCATGGGCAAAAAAGTCCGGAACATGGTGAAAAAAAGCCTGAATGCCTTCGTTAACGAAGATGCCCGGGCGGCCAAGGACGTATTGGTGGCAGACGACGTAGTGGATATCCTGAGAAGTGAAATCTATGATATCCTGCGGGAACGCGGCGACACGCAAACCATAAGGGACACCGGTTATCTGCTGAACATGTTCCTGATATCCAGGCACCTGGAGCGAATTGCGGATCACGCCACCAATATCGCCGAAGAGGTGATTTACATGGTGGAAGGCGAGATCGTACGGCACACGGACATCGGTGCCATCGATGAAACCGTTTCCAAAAATAATGAGGAATGAGGCAATCATGGCCAATGAAACCATACTCGTTGTTGATGATGAGGCCGATATTCTGGAACTGGTCAAGGTGACCCTGGAAAAAGAGAAATATCATGTGGTCTGTTCGGCATCCGGTGAAAAGGCCCTTGAAATCGCCGTTTCTCAACCTCCTGATATCATTGTGCTGGACCTGATGCTGCCCGGCATTGACGGACTGGACGTGACCCGGAAGTTGAAAAACAATACCGCTACTGCGGATATTCCGATCATCATGCTGACCGCAAAAGGCGAAGAATCCGATGTCATCACCGGCCTGGAACTGGGGGCGGACGATTATGTCACAAAACCCTTCAGCCCCAAGGTCCTCAATGCCCGGATACGCTCGGTACTGCGGCGGAAACAGGCCGGTGCCGGCGGGATCGTCGACGATACCAAAGCCATTTCCATGCATGGCATCACCATTACGCCGACGAAGCATACCGTGGAAGCAGACAGTAAGAAAATCAACCTGACCCCATCGGAATTCGACATTCTGCTGCTCCTGCTCAAGCATCCCGGACTGGTATTCACCCGGTGGCAGATCGTGGATGCCATTCGGGGCGAAAACTATGCCGTCACCGATCGAAGCGTGGATGTTCAGATCTCCGGACTGAGAAAAAAGCTCGGCGCCTGCGGCACCTGCATCGAAACCGTAAGGGGGGTCGGATACCGGCTCAAGGAATAAGGCGAAATTATGGAAAAACGAAAACGACTTGTGGCGCAGCTCTATCCCACTTACCTGCTGATCGCGTTTGTTTCCCTTATCGCCGTCACATGGTATGCATTTGATGCGTTTCAGGGGTATTACCTCGATCAGATGAAAGAAAGCCTGACCGCCCAGGCCAATCTGATCAAGGAATACATCAAACCCTATCAGTCGAAGGCCGATAATAGTTCCATTGACAGAATCTGCAAGCAGGCGGGAAAGGCTTCCGATACCCGGATCACAATCGTCCGGCCGTCGGGGAAGGTGATCGGCGATTCCGAGGAATCGCCGGAAAGCATGGAAAACCACGGCGACCGGCCGGAAATCGTCTCGGCGCTGCAAAACGGAACGGGGAATTCCATTCGTTACAGTGGAACACTGGACCAGAAAATGATGTATGTGGCGGTGGCTGTCAGAGATCAGAACATGACAGCCATGGTCGTTCGGACCTCTCTGCCGGTGACCTCGATATACGGCACCTTTAATGCGGTACGTGCCAGAATTTTTGTGGCGGGTATTGTCATCGCGCTGCTCGTGGCATTGATAAGCCTTTTCATTTCCCGGAAAATCGCCGGCCCCATCAGGGAAATGCAGCAGGGAGCGGAACGGTTTGCCGCGGGCCGGCTCGACACCAAGCTTCATATTCCCGAATCCGAAGAACTGGCCGGGCTGGCCATTGCCATGAACAATATGGCCGACCAGCTGAACGACCGCATCAAAACCGTTATCCGGCAGACCAATGAGCTGGAAGCGGTTTTCTCAAGCATGAACGAAGGGGTCATCGCCGTGGGCAACGATGAAAAAGTGCTGCGGATCAACCGAACGGCGGAAAGCTTGCTGGGCAGCCGAAAGGAACAGATCCAGGGCAAGGCGCTTTACAAGATTATCCGGAATCACGCCTTCCAGCAGTTCACTCAGACCGCCCGGTCAAGCGACAAGGCAGATGACGATATTGTCTTTGAAATAAATGAAGAAAATCATATTCTGAATGTCAAAAGTGCGGCGTTGATAGATGAAACCAGCCAGCGGATCGGCACCCTGTTCATGCTCAACGACGTGACCCGGATAAGGCGGCTGGAACAGATGCGCCGGGATTTTGCCGCCAACGTATCCCACGAGATCAAGACACCGCTCACCTCTATTCAGGGATTTGCCGAGGCGCTGATGGCGGAACCGGCGGTTGCATCGGACGAAACCGCCACCCATTACCTGTCGATCATCATTAAAAATGCATCCCGGTTGTCCACCATTGTGGAAGATGTGCTGAAACTCTCGGAAATCGAACACGCGGACCGCCGGAAGGATTTCAATTTTCAGGAAACCAGAATCGGGGCGGTTTTCAATTCCGCCGCCAATATCTGCAGAAGCGAGGCCGAACAGAAAAATATTACCATCGACATCAAATGCCCGGACACCATGATGGCATTTATGGATTTTTCCCTGATGGAGCTGGCCGCGGTGAACCTGCTGGAAAATGCTGTAAAATACAGCAACAGTGACAGTGTTGTGAAGATTACGGCCGAAAAAAGCGGAAACGATTTTATCCTTCGGTTTGTAAATGTCGGCGTGGCCATTCCCGAAGAACATATACCCCGCCTGTTTGAACGGTTTTACCGGGTTGACAAGGCCCGCAGCCGGGAGGTGGGCGGCACCGGCCTGGGCCTGGCCATCGTCAAGCACATCGTCCAGATCCACGGCGGCAGAACCGATGTCAAAAGTAAACCCGGCAAAGAAACCGTTTTTACCGTCACGCTCCCCTGTGATCCGGATATGGGATAATGATTTACTCGGCGAGAAAAGTCAGTATCATTCCCTGTTTATCCAGATCGGCGGGAAAAGGCGTGAGCCAGACACAGTAAGCAGTGTCGGCATCATCCCGTTTCTGGATTGACTGCTGCATGTTTCCATCCATGGCGGCATGAAAACAGGTCATCTCATCTTCCGAGAAATAATCGTCGACAAAATTACCGATTGTAAACAGAAGGCTGTTGAATACGAGGGTCGAGGCCGCCGTATTGATCATCACGATCTCGCCATCGGGGCCGGCCCCGATCACCGGAAAGGGAATGTTATCATAAATCAGCCTGGAAATTTCAAGTGCCCGGTTGCGCAGCTCCAGCTCTCTCGTTCGCTCCGCCACCATTTCCTCAAGATTATCGTTGATGGACCGCAACTCATCGTTACGTTCTTTCACCGCCTCGGCAAGTTGCCGGTTGTGTTGAAGCAGGGCATGCTGCTCAAACGCCTTTTCAATTTCAAGTTTAAGATTTTCATCGTTCCAGGGTTTGAGGAGAAACCGGTATATTTCTCCCCTGTTCACTGCATCTGTTATCGTATCCACTTCAGTATAGCCGCTGAGAATAATCCTTATCACATCGGGATAGACTTTTTTTACCCGGGACAGAAATTCAATACCGCTCATTTCGGCCATCCGCTGATCAGAAACCACTACCCTTATATTGTTTTCCGCCAGGAGCCGCAACGCATCCGTACCGCTCGTGGCGGTCAGCAGATTCAGATTTTCTTTCCGCAACAGCCGTTTGATGGAGTTCAGCACGGAGGGATCATCATCCACAAAAAGAATTGTTCTATCGGTTTTTTCCATGACTTCACCGCGTTATAAGCTTATTCGATAAAAAATTCATGCGCCTCATCCACATCCTTCTTCGCGCTGATGATCCAGTCCTGAATATTCCGCAACGGTTCGGAAAATTTTCTGGCCACCGCTTTATCCATTTTCTGCAATTCGTCGCCCGCACCGCCATCTGCACAAAGACTTTTTGAAAGAATGTTCGCGGCATGAACCGTGGCAACCAGTTCCAGGTCGGCCCTGGTTTTATCGGGTGCATGGTGGAATTCAATGCTGTTGACCAGTTTTGACGGTAAGTGCCAGCGTTTTCCCAGATACGCACCGATTCGGGCATGACCAATCGGGGAGAGTTTTTTTTCGGCATCGCGAAACGATATATCTTCCTTTGCGGCAGACCTTACAATCTCGAAAAACAAGTCCGGAAAGTGCTGCACCATGACGATCTTGCCGATATCATGCAAAAGCCCCCCGACAAATGAGTCCCCGGAAACCACGCAACCCTTTTGCATCAAATATTTCGTAAGAATTGCCGTTGCCGCTGAATGCTGCCACATCCTTGCCATATCAAACCCTTCGGGGATTTCCTGGCCCTCGAATGCCTTTACCACAGAGACGGAGATGACCACATTGCGCAGCGTGTTAAACCCCAGAAGCACGACCGCTTCATGCACGGTGGTCACTTTTGAGCTTACCCCGTAAAAGGCCGAATTGACGAGCTTCAAAAGCTTTGAAACAATGGCCTGGTCCTTTTCGATGGCCTGGGATATGGTTTTAATGGAAGCGCTTTCGTTTTGAATCAGCTGATTCACCTCCATGGCCACCACGGGAAGTGTCGGCAGATCACGAATTTTATCGAGCTTCTTTATAATGGTGTTTGCGTCCATTTTCTGCATTGTTGTCATTTTTCTTCCACGTATATCGTGCCGATGGCATCATTGTTATGAATGGCTTTTAGTTTATCAATGGTTGTTGTCGTCAACACCGTATGATAAGGAAGCAAAAAACGGCCCGAATTCGTATAAAGCGTCCGGCTAATCGTCATGCCCGGTACCAAATCTGTCACATCGACATCTTTTTCCGCTTTCAGTACGGTTCCCCTACCCTTAAGAACCTCAATGGCACTCTTAACAACATCGGGATCAAAGGCTGAAAATGCATTGACCTTGATATGGTGGATGGCAGCCTGTTTCAGGAGTTCATCCGTTTCCATATCCGGATTGGCAATATCCCGGCTTTTCAGGTAGGCGGACACATAAGCGTTTTTCTCCGTACCCAAGCTGATGATCATATCATAAGAATCCGTCACTGAAACTATTCTTGCCCCAAGGGGGATGGCGTCCTCTGACAGCCCGTCTGGAAACCCCTTGCCGTCAAAACGCTCATGATGATGACGTATTATCTGTCCAACGGATTCAAGCCTGGGAATAAACGCCACCACTTGCTGCCCCATAGCCGGATGCTTTTTATACCTGGCCAGTGTTTCGTCATCCATGTTTTTCGGTGTCTTACTGATAACCGACGACGGCGACCCTATTTTCCCGATATCGTGTAACAAGGAAGCAATATCGATATCTTTCATTTCGTCTTCCGGCATGTTTAACTGAACGGCGACGTCCCTGGCAAACGCCCCCACCCTTTTCCCATGTCCCTTCAGATGGGGAATCGCCACATCCATAATGGCGGCAAACGCCCGCACCGTATTGAAGAGATTGAACTCCAGTTCCTTGTTTAAAAATTCAAGTTCCCTGTATTTTTCTGTCAACTTTGCCGTCCGCTCCTGGACTTTTTTCTCCAGATTCCTGCCTAACTTATACAGCTTGATGTTCTGTTGTTTGGTAACTTCCTGAAGGCGTTTGTTTTCTTCCACCAGTTCATATTGCCGGATCGCCTGCCGGATCTGGAGTTTCAAGTCATCATCGTTCCACGGTTTGGTGATATAACGGTGAATCTCCCCCTTGTTGACGGCATCAACGATTGCATTAAGATCAGAGTAGCCGGTCAGCATGAACCGGATCGCATCCGGGCACAATGCTTTGGCCTGCTCGAGGAATTCAGAACCGCTCATGCCGGGCATGCGCTGATCCGACACGATCAGGGAAACCGGTGTTTCCATTTCCTTGAGCCGGCTCAGCCCTTCCTGACCTGAAGCAGCAGTATAAACAGCGTACTGTTTTTCTTTTCTGAACAGGCGTTTAAGTGAATTCAACACCTGGGATTCATCGTCTACCAGCAGAATGGTATGATTTTTTGAGGCTTCGTCCGTCATTGTCGCTTATCTGTGTTAATATTCCCGTTATAGAGCGGTACCTTTGTTTCGTCGAACAGCCTTGTTTTTCCGGTTCTGGATGGCAATAAAAGCATCAACAATATCGGGATCCAGTGTCCTGCCTGCCAGGGATTCCATTTCCTGTAAAACCCGTTTTCCATCCCAGGCCTCTTTATAAGGCGCTTTATTTGTCAAAGTATCATATACGTCGGCCACGGTTACAATACGGGCGGATAAGGGTATCGTCTCCTCCTTCAATCCATCGGGATACCCGGAACCATCCCAATGTTCATGATGACTTCTGGCAATTTCACGAGCGATCTTGTAAAACGGCTTGACCCCGAGCATTTCTTCGCCGTAAACCGTATGGCTTCGCCAGATGGCGCTTTCTTCTTCATCCAGGACGGCTGCCTGTTTTTTCAGAATGGCATCCGGAACACGGATTTTGCCGATATCGTGCACCATGCTGAACAATGCAATCCTGTCCACCTCTTCCTCCGGAAGCTCAAACGCCTGGGAAATATCCAGCACCACATCCAACACCCTGTAAAGATGGCCTTCTGTGTCGTCGTCCTTTGCCTCGGCCGCCCGGGCAAGCATCAGAACACTTTCCCGCACCGCTTCGTCCAGCAACTGCGTTCTGTTTTTCACCCGCTCTTCCAGGGTTTCGTTGATCTCCTGAAGCTCTTCATTCTGCTTCCGGGTAAGCGCATTGAGCCGCTTGTTTTCAACTGCCAGGTTGTAATGGGCAAACGCCCGCCGCACATACCCTTTGAGTTCCTCGTAATCCCACGGCTTTTTCAGAAACCCGAACACGTTCAACCGGTTTATGGATTCCATGACGTTTTCAAGGGTTGCATGTCCCGTGAGAAGAATCTGAACCACATCGCCATTCAACCTTGCCACATTTTCAAAAAATGCGATGCCGTCCATCTCCGGCATCATCAAGTCGGATACCACCACCCCGATATGCTCTTTTTGAAGCACCTTCAACCCTTCCTCTCCTGACAACGCGGAAAACATCTGATACCCCTCCCGCTTCATCAACCGGGCAAGGCTGCTGATAATCCGTTCTTCATCATCTACGATCAAAATGGTATTGTTTTCTTCCATTGTTTCACCTGTCAGACCAGCGTTATTAAAGTTTACTTCTTATGCTTCCTGAAGCGGGAGCCTAACCGTAAATGTCGTCCCCTGTCCCTCCACACTTTCTACATCAATCGACCCGCCGTGATTCCTTACTATATTGTAGGCCATGTTCAGGCCCAGGCCGGTCCCCTGCCCGATCTTTTTGGTGGTAAAAAACGGATCAAATAGTCTGGATAGGTTGTCTTCCGGAATGCCGCATCCCGTGTCGCTGATGGAAATCTTTACCCAATTATCATCCGCGCGTGTGGTGATGGTAATATCCCCTTGTTTCTCGATGGCCTGGGCGGCGTTAACCAGCAGATTCATGAACACCTGGTTCAATTGATCCGGATAACAGTTAACAAGCGGGATGTCGCCATAATCCTTAACAATCCTGGCCTTGTACTTTAATTCATTCCAGGCGACGTTCAGGGTCGAGTCCAGGCCTTTATTGATATCCGCGTCCCGTTTTGTGTGCTCGCCGGGATGGGCAAAATCTTTTAAGTCAAGCACAATCTTTTTGACCCGCTCAAGCCCTTCCGTGCTCTCGGCAAACAGATCGGAAATATCCTTGAGTATAAACCCGATATCCACTTGCGATTTCATAGTTTCCACATCGTGGATCAGCGCTTTTGCGCCTTCATCTATGGTACCATTGTGCCCTTTCAGTTTTTCCAACAATCTGTCATATTGTTCCATCAGGCCGGTTATATCGGTCAGATAATCGGATAAACTGGTAAGATTGCTGCTGACAAAACCCACCGGATTGTTGATTTCGTGGGCAACGCCGGCGGCCAGTTGCCCCACGGCGGCCATTTTTTCCTGCATCACCAGCTGCCCCTGCATCTGCTCGATTTCCAGCGTACGCTCCCGGACCCGCTGTTCCAGGCGCTCGTTGGCTTCCTGAAGCTTGGCTTCAACCGATTTTCGACGCTCAACTTCGCGGGTCAAACTGTCATTGCCATACCTTATTTCCGTTTGAAGCCGATTGGCTTCATCCAGTCGGCTTTTCAGCGATCGCGTCAGTGTCCCGTATCGCAAAACAAACAGGGTAAGGCTGATGATCGTCAGGATGATCAAGCCCAATAACAACTGTTGACGAAACGCTTCTTTCGTACCGATCAGGATTTTTTGCGGCAATATGCGGAACAGATAAATAGCGTCGTCCAACTGTGTGACCACGCCAATGAGCCTCTCATTGGGTCGATGGGGGTGGTTGGTTGAAAAAAAATGCATCCATTTATCATCATCTTGTGCAATGCCCGGTAATCTGCCGGTGCCGTCATTTCCCATCGGTTCTGAATGAGCGGATTTTTCCTGCGGGAGTTGCCTCTCAAGCTGCTCCAGCAATAAACCGTCAAGATTGTCTGCGACATGCCAGCCGGCTTTGGTGTTGTAAATCAATATGTCATTAAAGGTACGTGTTTGAGGTGAATCGACGACCTTGATATTGCGTAAAAACCTCTGGTAAATGATATCAAACATGACCCATCCGGCAATGTAACCTTTAATTGTATTGCCATTTCGCACCGGGGCAATGAAAATTTTGCAAAGTGGCCAGTGCTGGGGCATGATGATGACCTCCCCCGAAACGGCTTGCCGGTGGGGCATTTGTTTCTGAATATCATCCCAATTATAATGCCCGACCGGGCTTGAAGCTTTTTCCTGATAATTTGCCAGAAGTTCACCCTTGACTGAAAACAGTGCCAAACGTTCATATACGGCAGATTCGTCGCCGCTCCGGAATTTTGTCGAGGCATTCAGGTCGCGAAGCCGCCTTTCGATCTCCTCCAGGCTGCCCTTGAGGCCGTACGTATAGGTCATTCCAAGGGCCTTATTTCTGAAGTAGGCCCTGACAAGATTACTGTCAGCAATATCCCGAATATCATTCGCCCGTTCCTGAAAAAAATAGTTGATCGCCCTGGAACGGTTTACCAGGTCTTCTCCCACTTCCTGCATGGCAATTGCCTGCATGCGATGATGAATCTTGTAGTTGTTCCACATCAGATAGGAAATGATTCCCACAAGCACCAGAACCACCAATCCCAGTATCCATTGCCATCCATGTGTTTTATGAAAAGGCTGTTTAACCGAGCCTTCTATAGGGTAAACTTCCTTGTTTTTTGCGGTTATCATACCATCCGCCCGCGTTTGAATTGGCTTGCCATGTTTGACGGCTTCGTAAAAAGTCCAATATCTGCGTTGCGATGTATCTCTCGTCATGTCACGTACGGCCAAGTACGCTCCATTCCTCGAGAGTAATATAGACACGCCGCATCTTGAACTTTTTACTTTGCCGTCCCAAAGTGACTTTTTGCGAGAGCATCATGTTTGGGTTGTCAGAATCGGGATCGTTATCGTGTAAAAAAATCCGGAAAATAACCAAAAACGGCCGGGTAGTATTTTTTTACCAGCTTCTGGTAAGTGCCATCCTGTCGAATAGATTCATAAAACGCGTTAAATGCTTTCCGCAGCCGGGTATCCGACGGTCGGAATGCAACCCCCATCTCCTGCCGGAGTGAAATAGGACCGATCACCAGAATCTGCCCCGGCCACTTGGCCAACGCCACCAGCGCATCCGGCACATCCAGAATGGCCGTTTCCGAGTGACCGTTAATCACCGCCGGCGCAAATTCATTGAGATTCCCGCTGTAAAGTTCCGTTTCAGCACCTGCCGCCGTCAGATCATATAAGGAAGGATCAAGGCAGGTACCGGCTTTGCCCATCACCGTCCGGCCTTTTAAAATAGCTTTGGTGGCCGCTATATCCCGGTTGATGTCTCCGGATGGTTGAATGGGGCGGAGGCCGCTGTTGCTGGCGGCGACCAACCAGACCTGGGTCGGAAAAGTGGGGGAAGAAAATTCCACTACTTTTTGCCGCCATGGCAAAATTGTCAATCCGTTGGCAATAATATCCCCGCGCACAGGACAGCTGCGGCCAAAAGTCACATTGCCACCGTCGGCATGTACGGTTTTGCCCAGCAGATCGCCGAAAACATTGTTCCAGTCGGTTTTTACATATTGGTATTCAAGGCCCAGGTAATCAGCAAAGCGCTGCATTAACGCAACACAGAGGCCGTCGTCGTTACCGGTTACAAAATTGGCATAGGGAATGCCCAGGTGACGCAACGTGCCCCGTTGCTTAAGCGCCGCCAGATCATCCGCAGCCGCAGCTGTGCCGGCAATCAGGAACAAAGAACAGACGATCATCATAAGAATGCGTTTCATGCTTTAACTCCTTTGCGCTCAAATGTCATAAAATAGCCGGGCCATTAATTGGCACACTGACTTTAAAAGTCGTTCCCTTGCCCACCTCACTTGACACATAAATCTTTCCGCCATGATTCTTGATGATGTTGTAGGCTACATTCATGCCCAGGCCCGTCCCTTTGCCTATCTCCTTGGTGGTAAAAAACGGATCAAAAATCTTGGAAATGTTCTCCGGTGGAATGCCGCAGCCCGTATCACTGATCTCTACAACCGCCATATCCGCCTCGACCCTGGTCTCTATGGATACCTCTCCTTTTTTTTCAATGGCATGGGCCGCATTCACAAAAATATTCATAAACACCTGGTTAAGCTGCTGCGGATAACATTTCACATAAGGCAGGTCGCCGAAATCCTTTTTGAGGGTCACCTTATATTTGAGTTCGTTCCAGACCACGTTAAGGGTGGATTCCAGCCCGTCATTGATATCGGCTTCCACCATTTTCTGGTCGTCGCCGGGATGGGCAAAGTCTTTCAGGTCAATGACGATTTTTTTGATCCGTTCCAGCCCCTCCCTGCTTTCGGCAAGCAGATCGACGATGTCCTTTAACACGAAATCCAGGTCAATATCTTCATCCAGCGCCCTCAATTGTGAAATCAGATCGACAATCGTTTCCTTGCCTGAGATTGTGTCCCCGTTCTCCAGCAGCCCAACAAGTCTCCTCCCCTTTTGGACAACCGTGGCAATATCCTTTACATAGTCCGTCAGGGTATTGAGGTTACTGCTTACAAATCCCACCGGATTATTGACCTCGTGGGCCACACCGGCGGCAAGCTGCCCCACTGCCACCATTTTCTCCGAGTGCATCATCTGGATATGATACTGCCGTTGTTCCTGTTCCAGTTTCAGGATTCGCATGCCGTTTCGAATCCTGGCCTGAAGCTCATCCGCATCCACCGGCTTTACCAGATAATCGTCGGCCCCGGCAGAAAGGCTGGCAATAGCATCGATCTTGCTTTCCTTTCCGGTTAAAAAAATGATGTACACATAGAAGGATATGTCGGCGTTCCGGATGGCCTGTGTTAATTCGACGCCGGACATCCGCGGCATCACGTAATCGGTGATCAGCATTTGAATCTTTTGCCGCTGCAGGATTTCAAATGCCTCCTGGCCGTCAGATGCCGGCACCGGCTCATGGCCCATCTGATGGATAAAGGCCTTCACCACATCCCAGGCAACCCGGTCGTCTTCGGCAATAAGAATTTTCAAAAGGACCCTCGCATGTTGTGGAAAAGAATACCGCTAAGCAAGAAAAGAAGGGATTGACGAATTCGCAAATTCTAGAATAATTAATTATATATTATTATATCACAGAGAGATGTTGATGGCAAGGATGAATCCGGCAGGCACAGGCGCTTTAACAAAAACCCGGACCCGGGGGACCAGATTTTACAGGCTGAAATAAGCTTGCCAGGGCCGCCAATATTCATTAGAATTAATGAGAATAGTAAAACACCTGTACCGGGTCCGGAACCGGAACCCGTCAGAGGATAATGCATGAACCGGTCGGCCTATCGCACCACAGCCCTTGCCCTGCGCGCATTGTCGGGCTTTCTGCACCCCAACATCAATATACACCAGAGCGGCAATATTCCGGCGGAAAACCCCATCATATTCGCCGTCAACCACTTTACAAGGGCCGAGACCCTGCTGCTGCCTTACCTGCTGGACAAATTGACCAGCAGGCCTATATGGTCGCTTGCCAGTCATGACCTTTTCAAAGGCGGGTTCGGCACGTTTCTGGAGAAACTGGGCGCGCTTTCCACGAAGTCACCGGACAGGGACAGGCTGATCGTCAAATCTCTGCTCACCAATGAGGCGTGCTGGGTGATTTTTCCGGAAGGCCGGATGGTTAAAAATAAAAAGATTTATGACGTGGTGAATGAAAAGGGCCAGTTCATTATCGCCTCTTCCGCGGGCAAGCACCCGCCCCATACCGGCGCCGCCACCCTGGCCCTGCGAACGGAGTTCTACCGCCAACGACTGTTTCAAATGGCGGAGATTTATCCGCATGAGGCAGAACGCCTTCTGGGGCTTTACCAGATTGAGTCTATGGAAAACGTTACAGGGCAGCCCACCTGCCTGGTGCCGGTCAACATCACCTATTATCCCATCCGGGCCAGGGAGAACATCATCAGCCATCTGGCCCGGGGCATGTTCGACAATCTCTCGGCCCGCGCCATTGAAGAATTAAAGGCGGAAGGCACCATGCTCCTGAAAGGGGCGGACATCGACATCCGGTTCGGTGAACCCATCCGCATCGACCAGTATCTCAAGCCGGATGTGATACAGGAAGACATTCGCCTCAAGGCAAAAATCGATTTCAACGATTCCATTTCAGCCAAAAAAATGCTGCGCACCACGGCGGTGCATGTTATGGAACGTTACATGTCAGCCATTTACAACAATACCACCGTCAATCATGATCATATTTTCGCTTCATTGCTGAAACAGATACCGGAACATCAAATATCCGAGGCGGATTTCAGATGCCGCGCGTACCTGGCGGCGTCCCGGTTCGCAGCGTTGAAAACCAATATTCCACGACATACCTGTCTGACCCAAAGCCAGACGCACCTGCTGACCGACGACCGGCACAGTCAGTTTAAAAATTTTATCACGGTGGCGGAAAGCACCGGCGTGGTCACACGGGAAAACGGCACGATCACCAAGCACGAACGCTTTTTCGACATGCCGGATTTCCACAACGCCCGCGTGGAGAACCCCGTGGCCGTCATCGCCAACGAAGTGGAGCCGCTGGCCGATTTTCAGGGAATTATCCTTGAAATCTTGGATCAATCCTTTGACGCCGTGCGCAATGTGGTTGCCGGTAATCTGATTAAAAAAGCGGACTTTGATTTTGAAAAGGATTATGCCACTTTTTATATCGCCGGCGAATCCAGAAAAAAAAACGTGGGCCGTCCGTTTTTCCTTAGAAGCCCGGCAAATCAAACGGGCGTGGTGCTGATTCACGGGTATACGGCCGCGCCTCTTGAGATCCGAACCCTGGCCAGACACTTAAATGATCAGGGGTATACCGTTTACGCCCCCCGTCTCAAGGGGCACGGCACCGCGCCGGAGGATCTCGCCAGCCGCAGATATGAAGACTGGATCGAATCCGTGGATGAAGGATATGCCATTGTGAGAAACAAATGTGAGCGGGTGGTGGCCGGTGGATTTTCAATGGGAGCCGGCCTTGCCCTGGAGCTGGCCACCCGGGTGGACGGACTTGCGGGCGTGTTTGCCGTGGCCCCGCCCCTGCGGCTCCAGGAATTCGCATCCCGGTTCGTTCCAATGGTCAATATGTGGAACAATGTCATGAAGCGCATCAGCGCGGGAAAACACCAGCGGCCCTTTGTCAGAAGCCGTCCGGAAAATCCCCATATCAACTATATTAGAAATCCCATCGCCGGGGTTTACGAGTTGGACCGGCTGATGGAAAAAACGGTTTCCGGTCTGTCCAACATCACCATCCCCACACTGATCCTTCAGTCCCAGGCCGACCCCACCGTCAATCCAGGGGGGTCGCGAAAAATCTTTGAAAAAATTCCGGCAAAAAACAAGGAGTATCTCCTGATCAACTACGACCGTCACGGCATCATAAACGGCGACGGCTCTCCCCGCGTCTACCGGGCCATCGACGATTTCATTAACAGCCTTGAATGATGGTTTCGTAAAAAGTCAATTTTGGGACGGCAAAGTAATAAGTTCAAGATACGGCGCAGCCCTATCACTCCCGAGGAATGAGGCGTACTTGGCGTACGCCGCAGTGGCAAGGGATGCAGCGCAACACAGATATTGGACTTTTTACGAAGCCGTCTTGAATGACGAACCCTTACCCCAGAACCCCCAGCAGCATGGTGGCGGGGTCCATGAAGAGCCGGGCGTCATCCCGGAAGGATTCTGCCTGCTTGAGGGGGTTGACATGAATTTTCTTGCCTTCGGGCAGAAGCTCCCATACCAGGTCAAACAGGCCCGCCACTTCCGTAATCCGGGCGGGCATGCCCTTGTCATCCCGTTCCTCATCGCGATGGGCCGGTACGGCAATCCAGGTGCGAAGGCCGAAAGCGTTGCACAGGGCCTTCAATTCCGCCGCTGTCTCATATTGGGATCCATCAAAGGACAGGCCGTCCACCACCAGTATCTCCGGCGAAAAAATATTCTGCTCCACCAGGTCTGATATGCGCTCCTGCAGACCGGCCACAGAGAAACCGTTGATTTTCAGAGTCATGATAAACCGCCTGGCCACGAGATCGTCCAGCTTTATGCCTTCCAGGGCATGATGTTCCCGCATATGGGAAAACACCTCGCCATACCATATAACGGTTTTTTTTACCGGATCAGCGAGATTGATATGCAGTACATTTTTTCCATCTAACATGCCGTTCAAGGCAACCTGGACAAGAAAGGATGTTTTCCCCACCCCGGCGCGGGCTACAACCGCGCCGATAGTGCCTTCCGGCAGGGCCGTATTGGTCATGGTCATAATCGGCGCCAACGATTCCGGAATCGCATCTGAAGTCATATTAAAGTCTCCTTGTTGCGAGTTTTGAATTCTGTGTATCCAGTTCATAGATTGAGCCCTTTGCAATATCAAGAAAACGGACGATTTCTTTATCTGAACACCTTCCATAACCTTCGGCAATATTGGAAGGTATTGATACAGCACTGCGCCGCATCTGTGAGATTAAACCATATAGTTCATGCTGAGGAAAATACTTCGTTGCCTCATAAATACACATGACAAGTTGAATTGCCTTACGCCATATAGTTAACTTTTTATGCCAATAATCATTCTTCCCCTCGCAATTCATCCCCCCCCTTTTTTTTTACTTTGCCGTCCCAAAATTGACTTTTTACGGGACCATCTTCTTTGGGCGAGCAAAGAAAAGTATGAATGAAAAATTGGTTGTTTAAAGTAATCACCGTAAAAAAGTCGATCCAAGCGCACGTTCCTTTCTGCAAAAACGCTGCGGCGGGGTTGGAAGCTTTTTACGAGACGATCACTCTTCATCCCTCACCCCTCTTTCACTTTTTTCTTTCGCAGTTCTTCGGCAATCTGAACGGGGACCTCCCGGTATGTGAGAAATTCCATGGAAAACTGGGCCTGTCCCTGGGTTGAAGAACGCAGAACATTTGAAAACCCGAACATTTCCGCCAGCGGCACCTGGGCTTCAATAATGGAGTTGACGCCTTCTTCCTGGGTGCCCACGATGATACCCCGGCGCTGATTCAGCAGCTTCATCACCGACCCCTGAAAATCGGTTGGCGATTCCACCGTCACCTTCATGATGGGCTCGTGGATCACCGGCCCGGCCTTGGAATAAGCCGCGAGAAAACCGCCGCGCGCCGCCGCCTCAAAGGCGATTTCAGAGGAGTCCACCGAATGGGAGGCGCCGTCATTGATCACCACCCGGATATCCACCACCGGAAATTCCATCCACGGTCCTTTTTCCAGGCATTTTCTAAAGCCATTTTCACAGGATTGGATGAACTGGGTTGGAATATCACCGCCGGTGACCTTATTTTCAAATACAAACCCTTCGCCCGGTGCAGGTTCGATATAGCCGGCCACCCGGCCGAACTGCCCCGCACCGCCGGTCTGTTTTTTGTGAATATAATCAAAATCCGCCCGCCGGGTAATGGTTTCCCGGTATGCCACCTGGGGGCTGCCCGTCTGGATGCTGGCACCGTACTCCCGTTTCATGCGCTCGATGTATACTTCCAGGTGCAGCTCGCCCATGCCCTGAATAATGGTTTCGCTGGTTTCTTCATCCACATAGGTTTTAAAGGTGGGATCTTCACGGGAAAACCGGCCCAGTGCTTTGCTCATGGCCACTTCCGCCTTGTCATTATCCGGCTTGATGGCAAGAGAGACCACCGGGTCCGGCACAAAGATTGACGTCATGCTCAAGCGCAGTCCCTCGTCGGTAAACGTGTCGCCGGATGCACAGTCGATGCCGAACAGCGCGCCGATGCCGCCGGCCTGAATACTGTCGACCTCTTCCATCTGATCGGCATGCATTCGCACCAGCCGTCCCACGCGAACTCTTTTTCTGTTTTTGGCGTTTACAATATTCCGGCCTTTGGCAAGGGTTCCCTGATAGACCCGCACATAAGTCAACTGGCCGTATCGTCCGTCTTCGAGCTTGAAGGCAAGCGCCACCAGGGGCTTTTCCGGATCGCTTTCCAGCTGCACCGGCGCGTCCTCGTTATCCATGTCCAGGGCCTCTGTGGTGACTTCTTCCGGGGAGGGCAGCAAGACGTTAATGGCATCCAGCAGAGGCTGGACGCCCTTGTTTTTGTAGGCCGAGCCCATAAATACAGGGGTCAGCTTCCGGGTCAGGGTACCTTGTCGCACCGCCTCGACGACCATCTTTTCCGTCACCGGCGTTTCCTCCAGGACCGCCTCGGTGAGTTCATCGGAAAATACCGATGCCGCATCAATCAGTTCTTCCCGTTTCTGCTCGGCCGCTTCACGCATGTCGTCGGGGATATCCGTCTCGTTAACAACCTCACCATACTCCCCTTCAAAATAAACCGCCTTCATGGTAATCAGATCCACAACGCCTTTGAAATCCGCTTCAAGGCCAATGGGGATCTGCATCATAACGGCATTGTGACCGAGTTTCTCATTGAGCTGCCGTGTGACGCGGTAAGGGTCGCCGCCGCTACGGTCACACTTGTTGACAAAGGCGATAAACGGAATATTGTAGCGCTTCATCTGGCGGTCAACGGTGATGGACTGGGACTGAATGCCGCCCACAGCGCAAAGCACGAGGATGGCCCCGTCCAGAACCCGCAGGGACCGCTCTACCTCGATGGTAAAATCCACGTGGCCCGGGGTGTCGATAATATTGACGTTGTGATCTTTCCACTGGCAGAATGTGGCGGCCGAGGCGATGGTGATGCCCCGTTCCTTTTCCAGCTCCATGGAGTCCATGGTGGCGCCCACGCCGTCCTTGCCCTTGACATCGTGAATGGCATGGATTCGCTTTGTAAAAAACAATATGCGTTCCGTCAGCGTGGTCTTGCCCGAGTCAATGTGGGCGCTGATGCCGATATTCCTCAGTTTTCGTTTCTTTTTCGTCATCTTGCCAAAGTCCTTGTTGAAATTGTCTCCCTGCTGCACCGCCCTGAAGAGTAAAAAAATTTGTTCTGTGGCACCTGCGCCTTCACTTGAAGACCACGGCTGCAAATGGCGTTTGCCGCTGGTGAAACCATGTGCCCGAATCTTGATCCTGCCGGGATATTCGTTTATGTATCAGAAAAATTCTCAGAAGGTTCAACGATCAACCGTGAGCATGCTTATATAACAGCCCCGGATCATTGCTGCAAGTATAAAATGGCAGGAAAATAAAAAAATAACGTTTTAACGAAGCCATCAGGGCACCTCAGTGCGCCTCGTAAACATTCGGGCTGACACCCGCCCGCCGATACCGAAAATAATCGGCCACAATCCGTTTATGATCAAATGCGAAAGTGTCCGGCAGGGAATCTTCCGCAAACACCCGGGCTTTACCGGCATCATCGCCGGCCACGGGCCGGCCGTCGGCACGGGCGATAAAAACCACCGTAAGGGTGTGCTGCCGCGGATCCCGGTCCGGGGCCGAATAGGCATGGAATTGTTCCACCAGCATAACATCCAGTCCCGTCTCTTCCGCAGCCTCCCGTACAGCCGCATTTTCCAGGGATTCGCCGTAATCAACAAACCCGCCGGGCAAGGCCCAGCCGTGGGGCGGATTCCGACGTTCCACCAGCACGATACCGTCTTGGGTCTCTATGATAATGTCCACCGTGGGAACCGGATTTCTATACTGTGTCATAATGCCTCCCTAATTTTTATAGAAATAAGACCGGAGCAGGAAAAAATCAACCGCATTTCTTTTTTTCTTGATACGGGACGAGAATTTCTGTTATTAACAACAGAACCTTTTTACGAAGCCGTCAAGCATGATGGTCTCGTAAAAAGCCAAAATTGGGATGGCAAAGTAAAAAGTTCAAGTTCGAGGAGCGCAAATCTCGAGGAATGGAGCGTACTTAGCCGTACGTGACATGACGAGAGATGCAGCGCAACAAAGAAATTGGACTTTTTACGAAGCCATCAAACATTAAAGGAAACAATAAATCTTGGTACGCAACGACACAGCCCCTAAAAAGGGCTTTCTTATGCCGGTATGGCAGCTTTTTGTCTCGGTCAGGCTGACCGTGTTGGTCCTTCTGGCCATCGCCGTTGCCGCCGCCATCGGCACGGTGATTCCCCAGAACCAGACTGATTTGTTCTACCGGATGAATTTCAGCGACACATCCTACCGCATATTCTCAGCCCTGGACCTCTTTGATCTTTACCACTCCCTCTGGTTTCAGGCACTGATCCTGGTGCTGGCTATCAACATCGTGGCCTGCTCCATCGACCGGCTGCGGATCGTGTGGAAAATCGTTTTCCCGGGAACCATCTCCTTTTCGCCCGGCGCCTTTACGGAAAAAAACACCACTGATCCGGTGACGGTGCATGCGGCGCCTGAGACACTGAAGGAACCCTTTCAAAAGGAACTGAAAAAGCACTGCAGGACCACCCGGCTGGAAGAAACTACGGACGGATTTTATCTGTTCGGTGAAAAGGGCCGGCTTTCCCGCCTGGGCGTTTACGTGGTCCATTTCAGCGTCCTGCTGCTGCTCTGCGGCACATTGGCCAGTTCCATCACCGGGTTTGAAGGCACGGTCAAAATCCCGGAAGGCGAAAAGGCCCGGACCATCAATCTGAAAGATACCGGCACGGAAAAACCCCTGGATTTTGTTATCCGCTGCGATGATTTTGAGGTGAGCTTTTACGACTCGGGCAGCCCCAAGAAATTCCGATCCACCCTGTCCATCATCGAGAACGGCGAGGTGGCCCTGACAAAGGATATCCTTGTCAACAAGCCCCTGCATTATAAGGGTATCAGCATATTTCAGTCAACATACGGCGCCGCATCCGTCAAAAGCGCCACACTTTCTTTCACCAGCAAGAAAAGCGGCATGGTATATCGTAAAACTCTGTCTTTCGGCCAATCCGTGGAATTGCCGGAAAACCTCGGCACCTTCACCCTGAACCGGCTTGCCGATCGCTACATGTTCCGGGAGCAGCACGACCTCGGTCAAACCCTCATCGGCACCATTAAAAAAGGCGGAAACATCCAGACCGTGGCCCTGCCCCTGCGGTTCGACAAGTTTGACAAGATGCGACAGAACGCCGGGACTGTCATTACCATCGACAATATTTCCCGGACATACTATACCGGGCTTCAGGTAAGAAGAGACCCCGGGGTTCCCATTGTCTATGCCAGCTTTATCCTGATGATCGTGGGGATTTACATCACTTTTTTCATGTCTCACCAGCGATTCTGTATACACGCTCGGGCACTGGAAGGCCACACCGCCGTCACCGTGGCGGCCAGGGCCAACAAGAACCGGATCGCGGCCCGGAAAAAAGCGGCATCCATAAGCAGAACCCTTTCACAAATAACATCTTGAAAAACTAAAGATTTATCAAACGAGGAATTTCATGACCAGTTCGATGATATTATCCATAACAACCTTCATATACGGGCTGGCGGTCGTATTTTACGCGGCCAGCCTTTCATTCAAACGTGAACTTCCGGCAAAGGCCGCCACGGTCATCACGTGGGGGGCGGTTCTGATGAATCTGGGCGGTATTCTGCTCCGGTGGTACGAATCCCACCAGATGGGCTACGGCCATGCGCCTCTGACCAACCTGTATGAATCCATGATCTTTTTTGCCTTTGCCATCGGAGTGGTCTATCTGGGGCTGGAGATCAAATTCAGGACCCGTGCCCTGGGGGCGGCCGCCGTGCTCATGGCGTTTATCGCCCTTGCCTATGCCTCACTGGGACCCAATATGAACCAGGAAATCCAGCCGCTTATTCCGGCACTGCAGAGCAACTGGCTCACCGCTCACGTGATCACGTGTTTTCTGGGATACGCAGCTTTTGCCATCGCCTTTGGTATCAGCATTGTCTATCTGCTGGTTGATGGCAATTCCTCTGAAAACGGCAATTCAAACGGCGCCACCCCTGGTTTGCTGCCCTCTCCCGAGGTGCTGGACGAACTGATTTACCAGACCGTGGTGTTCGGATTTTTCTTTCTCTCCATCGGGATTATCACCGGCGCTGTCTGGGCCAATTCGGCATGGGGCCGGTACTGGGGATGGGACCCGAAAGAAACATGGTCATTGATCACCTGGTTTATCTACGCCACACTGCTCCATGTGCGACTGATCCGCAACTGGACCGGCAAACGCATCGCCTGGTTCGCCATCATCGGATTTGCAGCCGTGCTGTTTACCTATTTCGGGGTCAACCTTCTGCCCGGTCTGCACAGTTATTGATAAGTGTCTGCTGCTCAGACAGTTTGCTTGCGTCTTCCGAAAAAACCGCCCGTGCTCGGCTGCGCTGCAAGGGGCTGGGCACGTGTTGCTGTTCTGTTTTTTCGGCAGACTGGAAAGCATGACAATAAGGCTGTTCAGGGGCTGAAGCTGACTTTTTAACACCCTCAGCAGGCGGTGAAGAAAAAGTAAACTCACGACGATTCAAAGAGTTGATCTATAACATCAGAAAGTATATGACAATATCCTGTTATTGCTATACTTTTTTACTGGCCTCAGTTAGGGTTAAATCCCCCGCCTTTAGGCGGGCAGATTTATCACTCCCGTTTAATGTTCTATGCATCGAATAAATACCGGTTTTTTCCGGGCATCTTCTCGATGCATATATCTTCGTGCCCTTCGTGGTAGTAAACAGCCGGCCCCAGAGGGGCCGGTTTTGGTTACCCCTTGTCACGGGTTGCGTAAAAATGTACCAAAACCGCCAGTTTAAAAATGTATAACAAAAATCGGTTCAGCGACTGCTTTTGCTGAACCGATTTTTGCTCGTTATTCTTCTATCACATCTTTCA
>JAXHVL010000119.1:0-6330 GCA_034189225.1 Thermodesulfobacteriota bacterium | reverse complement strand
TTTCGATAGGCTACGTTGCATGGGTTTACGAGATGGCCGCGATGCTCCTCAGCCGTCTCGGCGGAAGAGGCTACCAAGTTCGAGAGGATCAAGCGGCCTACAGCGTCGATTTCGATCCCGAAGAAAGAAAATCCCAACAAACGGATGCACTGGACGCTCATTCTTCGCGCCAGTGATCCTGAGCGATCATTGGAGCATTTGATATTCGGATTTGTTTCGAATTTCGTGCTTTGCTCCTTACCGGCATAGCCTTTTATCGCTGACCTGGCCCAGAGGACCAGGCTTTATTGACTGAATAAAAAAGGGTTTATGGACAATCGCCATAAACCCTTAATATTCGTGGCTGAGGGACCAGGATTCGAACCTGGATTAACGGGGCCAGAACCCGTCGTCCTGCCTTTAGACGATCCCTCAATGTTTAATCTTATAATTCTAGCAAAAAATACAATTATCGGTCAAGAAAATTTTCTTCAAAATTCGACAGGGCGGTTTATTGCGGCCGTGTCTGAATATAGGCCACCGCCTGTTGAAGCCTTTGAACAACGGTATCCCGGCCCAGGGTTTCGATAACTTCAAAGATACCGGGGCTTTCGGTCTTTCCAGTGAGCGCCACCCGGACCGGCTGGGCGATCTTACCGAACTTCAGGCCGGTGGATTCCATAACCGCCTTGAACGCCGGCTCCTGATCTTCCTGACTCAGGCCGTCCAGAGCCGCCAGTTCTTTTGCAAGCTGTTCCAGTACCGGCTGGTTTTCCTTTTTCAGGAATTTGGCCGCGGCTTTCTCCTCATAGACGATCTCGGTCTCATAATAGAAATCCGCCTTGTCAGCCATCTCCTTCAGGGTCTTGCTGCGCACCGTAAGGGTGTTGACCACCGCCTTCAGGTAGTCATCCGGCCCGGCGGAAAACCCCTTTTGCCGGAGGAACGGCATAAGATGCGGGATCAAATCTTCCGGTGTGCTGTTTTTGATATGCTCGGCATTGATGGCCAGCATCTTCTCCGGATTGAAAACACCAGCGGATTTTCCGATATGGTCGATGGAAAACTTTTCGATCAGCTCATCCCTGGTAAAGTATTCCTGGTCTCCGTGGGACCAACCCAGCCGCACCAGATAGTTAATCAGGGCGTCCGGCAGATACCCCATGTCCCGGTACTCGAGAACCGACATGGCGCCGTGGCGCTTGCTCAGGCGGGCACGATCGCTGCCTAGCACCATGGGCACATGGGCATACTGGGGCAATTCGCACCCCAGGGCGTGGTAAAGATACATCTGGCGGGGCGTATTGGTCACATGGTCGTCGCCCCGGATAATGGTGTTCACTCCCATGGTGATATCGTCTACCACCACCGCAAAATGATAGGTGGGGGTGCCGTCGCTCCGCTGAATGATAAAGTCCCCGGTCTCCGTGTTATCAAAAGCGATACCGCCCTTGACAAGATCCTCCAGCACCGTCTTTCCGGTGTCGGGGGTTCGGAAACGGACCACGGCATCATCACTGCGAGCAAGCCCCTTGTCCCGGCATGTGCCGTCGTATAACGGATTCCGGCCTTCGGCGATGGCCTGCTGCCGCTTTTCCTCCAGTTGTTGCGCGGTGCACATACAATAATAAGCATGCCCCGAATCCAGCAATCTGTCCACATATTCCCGGTACACATCAAATCGTTTGGACTGGTAGTACGGCCCCTCATCCCAGTCGATGCCCAGCCATTCCAGCGATTCAAGAATTCCCGCCGCGGACAGTTCCGTGGAGCGCGCCACATCCGTATCTTCAATGCGAAGGATGAATTTCCCGTTCGTGTGTCGTGCATAAAGCCAGTTAAAAATAGCCGTCCTGGCGCCCCCGATATGCAGATGGCCGGTGGGGCTGGGCGGGAAACGTGTTACGATCGTGCTCATGCTGAATTCACCTCATTCTTGTAAACATACGGCCGTGAAAACCATTTACAGGCCGGCGTAAACATCCGACCCCAGAGGGGCCGGCTATGGTTGCCCCTATAAGGGGATTGTTTACAGGCTTCGTACCTGAACGTTTGAAATTCGAAGCACGAAATACGAAACAAATTTTAAATCCGAATCATTAAATTTTCAAAACAACTGATTGCAAGGGTGTTTGTTTTGATCATTGGAACATTGGATATTCGGATTTGTTTCGAATTTCTAATTTCGAATTTCTTGCTTTGCTCCTTATCGGTATAGCCTTTTATCGTTGACCTGGCCCGAAGGACCAAGTTTTATAGACTGAATAGAAATCTGTATCATAAAGGATTTCCCTTCATCTTGCAAGCCCTGTTCATCCCTTCATTCAGTCTTTTGCCGCACATCGCACTGCACGCCACGCCCTCGAAGGGCCGGGCGGAAACACCGGTTGTCGGAAATGCAGGCCGCAGCGGCGGTATCCTCGGCCGCCCACCGGCTGATCAGATCGGGCTCCCGAATCAGGGGCCGGCTCATGGAAAAATAATCGGCCGTCTTGTCGGTCAGCAATTTTTCTGCCACCGGCAGGGACCGGATACCGCCCACCAGGATGACCGGCACATCGATCGCGGCCTTGAAACGGGCCGCTTCATGCCGGAAGTAGGCCTCTTTTTCTTCCGAATCAATACCGGCCCGGCTGGGGCTTAATTTCGGGGATGTGAGGATGCCGCCACTAAGCTCAATGGCGTCGATCCCTTCAGATGCCAGCCATTGTGCCACCTGCACAGCATCTTCCACAGTCAGGCCGTTATCGATGTAATCCGCGCCGTTCATTTTGACCAGCACGGGGTAATCCCGCCCGACTGTTTCCCGAACCCGGCGGTAAACCGCCAGCAGAAACCGGCAACGGCCGGCAATATCTCCCCCGTATTCATCCACCCGCCGGTTAAACGCCGGCGACAAAAACTGGGATAAAAGATATCCGTGCGCCGCATGGATCTGCACCCCGTCAAATCCTGCGGCCCTGGCCCGCCGGGCACCGGCGGCAAACGCAGCAACCGTGTCCTCGATATCCTGGGCGGTCATCACCCGGCGCTCGGCCTTTGTGGTGTCCGACATCCCGGAAGGGGTAAACGGCATCTTCCCGCTAAGTTTCGCGCTGGCAAAACAGCCGCCATGGGCCAGCTGAAGAACAATCCTGCCACCGGCGGTATGAACTGCCGCGGTCAGTTTCTCAAGCCCCGGGATTAGTTCATCCTTATAAACCCCCGTCTGCCAAGGGCTTGCCTGCCCTTCCCTGCTGACATAGGCATGGCCGGCAATAATCAGCCCCACGCCCCCCTTGGCCAGGGTCACCAAAATATCCACCAATTCGTCCGTAACCGCGCCCGACGCGGTAGCCAGACCTTCCCAGGTGGCCGACCGGACGAAGCGGTTTTTCACCGGAATTCCGGCTATGGACGAGGATTCAAACAGATTACGCATGGGTCTTCTCCTTTTATTTTACAATGGCGTATGGCAATGATGATTATTCCTTCTGCCCGCCATTGTTGCCCGTTTCAGTGATGATGTCAAAATATTTTCCGGCATCATCCCTGGTATGTATTGTGATCATCCGCTGCTCCTGTGATAACCTGTCGGGATAACAACCACCTGCCGCCGCCTCTTGAAATCCCATTGTATTTTTTTTCTGATCGGTTTATCGTTACGCCATGGATGTAGCGGAGTTAAAAAACAACCTTGAAATGCTTTACGGCATATATAACCGGCGGGAGTATGTGCATCCGGACCCCCTGGAATATCTGTACCATTATCCGCGGGTCGGGGACCGGGAAATCGTGGCGTTGATCGCGTCGGCCCTGGCATACGGCAGGGTGGCGCAAATACTGCGGAGTGTTGCATGGATACTTGAAGTCATGGGGGAGACACCCCGTGAATTTTTGCAATGCCGCTCGGACACGGAACTCCGGCATGCCTTCAAGGGGTTTCCGCGGCACCGGTTTGCCGGTGCAAATCATGTTGCTGCATTGCTTATCGGCATAAAGCATGTTATAGAAACTTACGGATCACTAAACGAATGCTTTGCCGCAGGCGACCGGGCCGGCGCGGACACCGTCATGCCGGCAACGGCATTTTTTGCAAACTGCCTGGCCTCGGGTGGTGGTGGCGCGGCCGGTCATCTTCTGGCGATGCCGGAAAAGGGAAGCGCCTGCAAACGCCTTCACCTTTTCTTAAGATGGATGATACGGACGGACCGGGTGGATCCCGGCGGATGGGAGGAAATTTGCCCCTCCAAGCTGATCATCCCGCTGGATATCCACATGCACCGTATCGGCATTCAACTCGGGCTGACCGTCCGGCGGCAGGCGAATGCAAAAACCGCCTTTGAAATCACCGGTGGGTTCAGGCGCATCATGCCGACAGACCCGGTAAAATATGATTTTACGTTAACGCGCTTCGGCATTCGGCATGACATGGATATAAGTGATTTAAACAATACCTGCCGGATATCATATACAACAGGTGTGCGAGGATGAATAACGGTTCTTTATTGTTTGTCTGTACAGAAAATGCGGCAAGAAGCCAGATGGCGGAAGCTTTTGCAAGAGAGCTGGCGCCGGCGGATGTGGTCGTTTTCAGTGCCGGCACAAACAAACCGGCCAAGGCGGCTCATCCCATGGCCGCGGCAGTCATGAAGGAAGAATACGGCATTAATCTTCCGGAGGAACCGCCCAAAACCATTGACGAACTGAAAGTGGTTCGCTTTGATCTGGCCATTACCCTTTGCGAGGCCGCCCGCCAGGGCATCCCTGCAGTTGCTGGTTCACCGGCGGTGGTGCACTGGAATATTGAAAACCCGGCAGATGTGACCGATGATGAAGACGCACTCCGGGACGTTTTTCTTGAAACCGCGAAAAACATCCGGCAGCTGGTGTGGAACCTGTTCCAGAGAGGTTATTTCTCGGCCTTTCTCATTCAAAAACGTAACACTGAACGCATTATCGACAATCTCAGCGAAGGGGTGATCGCCCACGACCTGCACCGACGCATTTTCTTTTTCAGCCGGGGCGCTGAAAAAATGACCGGCCTGTCCGCCACCGAAGTAATCGGCAAGGACTGTCACGACGTCTTTGTCCCCCGATTGTGCGGGGATAACTGCTCCTTCTGCGACGGCGGGGAACCTCCCGGTTTTCAAAAAAAATGCTATTCCACCGTGATGCCCGAAATCCAGGGGGAACGAAAGGATCTGGATGTAACCGTGGTGCCCATCCGGAATGCACTGGGCGAAATTCAAGGGGTCGTGGCCTCTCTTCAGGACCAGACGGAAGTCAGAAGAAACCGCCGGGACGGGGAAAACGGGTTTTCCGGCATCATCGGACGGACCGAATCAATGCAGCAGGTGTTTGAGCACATACGGGATCTTTCCGTTTATGACGTGCCGGTTCATATCCACGGCGAAACCGGCACTGGCAAGGAACTGGTGGCCCGGGCCATCCACAATGAAAGTACCCGCCGCAACGGGCCATTTGTTCCCATTAATTGCGGAGCACTGCCCGAGGGACTGGTGGAAAGCGAACTGTTCGGCCATGCCAAAGGCGCCTTTACGGGTGCGGTACGGAATAAAAAAGGCCGTTTCGAGCTGGCAAACGAGGGCACAATATTTCTGGACGAGGTGGCCGAACTGCCCCAGAGCACCCAGGTCAAGCTGCTCCGCTTCCTTCAGGAGGGGGTGCTCGAGAAGGTGGGCACAGAAAAAGAAACAAAGGTGAATGTCCGGGTCATCAGCGCCACCAACAAGAGCCTGAAGGAGGAAATCCGCAAAGCGGTTTTCCGGGAGGATCTTTACTACCGTCTTAACGTGGTTCCCATCTTCCTGCCGCCGCTGCGGGACCGGAAAAGCGACATTCCCCTGCTGGTGGATTATTTTCTAAAAAAAGCGGCCCGCCGCCATACCGGCAAAAAGATGGCATTCTCCGAAGCGGCGTTGCGGATGATGGTGGACCATGAATGGCCGGGCAATGTGCGGGAACTGGAAAACGTGATTCAATTCGTGGTAATCAAGTCGGCCGGAGACATGATTCAGCCGGCCCATCTGCCTCCTGAAATCCGGAAAAAGGAACCGGAACCCCTGGAATCCAGGGGCCGAAAGAACAAACTGGATCCCGAGGCCGTCACCGCCGCCCTGGCCAAGGCCGGCGGCAACAAGGCCAAGGCTGCGCGTATTCTGGGCGTGGGCCGGGCCACACTGTACCGGTTCCTGGGCAACAACCCCTCGCTTGGCGGGGAGGAGCAGTAATGCCGGCTTCGTAAAAAGCCAAAATCGGGATGGCAAAGTAAAAAGTTCAAGTTCGAGGCGCGCAAATCTCGAGGAATGATCTGTAGGGGCGAACCTTGTGTTCGCCCTCTGATCGGGC
>JAXHVL010000118.1:0-10306 GCA_034189225.1 Thermodesulfobacteriota bacterium | reverse complement strand
TGACGGAGACCGTGATTTTTTGAAAGCTTTTTCAAACAATCACGCTGCCTACCTGAGCGCCGCGGGGTACACCATGTGCTCCGACGAGCTTCTTGGGGGCCCATTCTCGCACATGGTGTACCCCGCTCAGGCCGTGCCGGTAAATCCTTTGTTTAAAAATTTGAAAGAGTGAATAATTTCGTTTACCACTGCCATGCCAACACTTTTGAACGATACTAAAAAATTGGTTGATTAAAGCAATCACGGTAAAAAAGTCGATCCAAGCCAGCGTTACTTTCTGCAAAAACGCCGCGGGTGGCGCTGGGCGCTTTTTACGAAGCCGTCACAGAACGCTTTTATCCAGAACGATGCTGTAAAGGGTAATCATGCCGATAAGTTCCCCCATGTGTTCCACCGGGGCGCGGCGGACCCCGATCCGTTCCATCAGCCGGATGCCGTAACGGATATCCATTTCCGCCGGCACGGTGACCACCGGCTTGGTCATGATTTCATACACAAAGACGCTTTCCGCCTCCCGGTCGGGTATGAGCACATGCTTCACCAGGTCCATGACGGTAACAATGCCCCATGCATCATCCGCACTTCGCCGGGCCACCAGCAGTTCGGTGGCGTTGATCGACCGCATCATTTCCGCCGCATCCCTGGCGGAGGCCATGCCCTCGATGGTGGGCACCTCGTGTTGCATCACATCTTTTACCCTTGTTATAGACGCTGCCATAGCTCCTCCTGAATTCATTACGGCGATTGTTTACAGATACCGGTCCCGGACCTCTTCCTTGAACTTTTCCATCTGGCTCTCAAGCCCGATGACCTGTTCCACGGGCAGCACAAAGGCGATGCCCGTGCCCGGCTTGTCAAATTTTCCGGCTTTTTTGACGGCCTGCAAGACCTGTTTGACCAGGTGCTCTTCCAGCAGAAACATGACAATATCCGTCTGGTCTTCCAGGGTCAGACCGAAAATGCTTTTGGCTTCGCGCATGCCCGTGCCCCGGGCGGGTATGATGGTGGCGCCGGTGGCGCCTTCGGCCTTGGCGGCATCCACAATCGCGTCGGTTTTATGGGTTTTCACCGGGGCTAACACAATTTTGAATTTCATGGCTCTCTCCTTATGAACGGTTTTTTTGCCTGCGGCCGGCAAGCCAGTAGGTGATCTGGGCATATCCCATGACGGTGATGATCGGAAACAGACTGGCGAACGCAATCAGCCCGAAGCCGTCCAGCGCCGGATTTCTGCCCGGCACCGCCTCTGAAAGGCCCAGGCCCAGTGCTGCTACCAGCGGCACCGTAACGGTGGAGGTGGTCACCCCCCCGGAATCATAGGCCAGGGGGATCATTTTTCTGGGCGTTGTAAAGGTCTGCAATACCACGACAATGTAGCCGGCCAGAATATAAAGGTGAAGCGGCGTGCCGGTCACGATGCGAAAGGTGCCAAGGGCGATGCCCGCGGCAACACCCACTGCCACGGTCACCCGAAGCCCCCAGGGGCTGATCACCCCGCTGGACACCTCTCCCGCCTTAAGGGCGACGGCCAGCAGCGACGGCTCGGCAATGGTGGTGGAAAAACCAATCAGGGCGGCAAACAGGTATATCCATCCATAGGCGGTCCAGTCGGCGGTGGCTGCATCGCCCCACAAAAAGGCAGGATCGGAGAGCTGGGTGGCCATGGCCCGGCCCACCGGGAACAGGGCCATCTCAAGCCCGATGAGAAACAGGGCCAGGCCGAGCACCACATAAATGCCGCCCACGATAAGACGCCGCAGGTGGGGGATGGGCTGGCGCAGCACAAACAGCTGAAAACCGACGATCAGTCCCAGAATCGGCAGTATGTCCCGAACCGTGCCCAGCAGCACCCAGCCGGCATTAAAGATGAATTCCATAAACAATCGTCTTTACAATTATACAATTAAAATACCACCAGTCCATACCCCATGACAAAAATCATGGGCAGCAATGACGCAAAGGCAATGAGGCCGAACCCGTCCAGCAGCGGGCTGCGGCCCTTGATGATGGACGCCAGGCCCACGCCCAGGGCCGCCACCAGGGGGACCGTTACCGTGGAAGTCGTAACCCCGCCTGCATCATAGGCAATACCGATGATTTCCTTTGGCGCGATCAGGGTCATGAGGATGACCATGACATAGCCGCCGATGATCAGGTAATGCACGGGCCAGCCACGGAGAATCCGGAGAACGCCCACGAGGATGGCAATGCCCACGGAAATGGCCACGGAAAGGCGCAGGCCCAGGGCATACTGATTAATGGCCTGCTCCGAGGAATCAATCAATTCCGCATTTGCGGCAATATCCGCGGCTTCGGCGGCAACAGCGATCAGGGCCGGTTCGGCCACCGTGGTGGAAAAGCCGAGCAGGAACGCAAATGCAAGCAGCCAGAACAGACTGCCCTTCCGGGCCAGGGCCTGGGCCATGGTTTCGCCGATGGGGAAAAGCCCCATTTCCAGCCCCTCCACAAACAGCATCAGCCCCAGCACCACCAGCACGCCGCCGAACATAACGTTTAGAAAATCCGGCAGGGGCTGCCGCAGTACCACCCCCTGGAAAAAGGCGATCACCAGAATAATGGGCAAAAGATCCTTGAATGAGGACCAGAGTTTTTTTGAAATAACAGGCAGAAGCCCGGATAACAGGGGTTTTTGGGGTCGGTCGCTCATATGGCCGGTGTCAGGTCCCTTGTCAATGTTTCATATTATTACAATGCCGCCGCGAATTTCTATCATACCAAGCATAAGCAATGGATTCATCCTTTTTTTTGTTCATACCCGCAATTTTGATCGCATTTTTTACTGTTCTGCACACCACTGCATGGCGGCCATTTGAACCGGGTACCAGGGGGATGAAAGGGGCGGGGTGTAGGAAAGGTCCAGATCGCAAAGTGCATTTACGGACATGGCATTATAAAGTGCAGCGGCAACGATGTCGATGCGTTTTGAAATTTCCGATTGCCGGTGGCCATCAGCAGGTTGCCATATTCAATCCGGAAATCTTTTCCATCAGCCGGGCGCCCCCGAACCTGCCGGGCGTCCGGATCAATGGCCATGGCCTTGTGGTTTAGCAGCAGATCAATGCCGTGTGTTATAATGTCATCGACCGTGCGATGGGCCAGGGTCCGCCCGTCCGTCACTTCTCCGTTCAGAAAAAACGGCAGCCCGCAGATGCTGAAGTTGGGATAGGCGTCCGCCGCCATCACGGTGACACACGCCTTCGGGGCTAGTACTTTTATCCGCAACGCGGCACTGATCCCGGCATCGCTGCCGCCGATGATCAGATGCTGTACCATTAGCAATTCCTTATTCAGAACCGGTATCGCAATCCCAGAACATAAAAATCCGAGGCCCCCTTAACCCCGCCGAACAGACCATAGACCCCGGAACGGTGATGAATTCGATAAACCAGACTGTATCGGGGATATGAAGGCGCGGCAAAAGCGAGCTCAAAAGCCAGATAATTCAATAGTCTCTGGGTTTTGCCACGGCTCTGAACCTCGTGCATAGCCCTTTTTGAAGTCACGGACAATCCTTCACCCACCGCAAAGGAAATATGGATATAATCTTTCCAGGGGAAATTGTCATATCTTATGAGCAGGGCCGCAACCAACTCCTCGTAATCCTGATACTCGCCATCATAAGTTCCGTGATGCCTGGAAAAAATGCCCTCTAATTCCAGTCTGAAATAATCCCCGAATTCAGCGAGCTCTCTGGAAAGACCAAGGCCATGCAGAAACTTGTCGTTATTTTGATGCGGACGGCTGAAGGTTGTTTCCCCCAGCGTACGTTGAGAATATATCCCATTATACAGACTGACAGTCCAGTCAAAATTTCCGGTGACAAGGGGGCCAGGCTTTTCACCATCGGCCCGGCAGAGCGGGCATCCAAAGATGAAGAACACCGCACAGCAAAATATGATTTTTTTCATCCTGTTCGCATATGAATAATAAAAAATTAAAACAAAACACTTGTAAATTAGGACGACGAAAGGGTAAAGAACCTGCTTTTTTGACTGATATCCATAACAAGATCAGACTTGCGGGTCAACGTTTTTCCGGCCACAACATATTGAAGGGGCATTCAGGCGGGGGGGGCTGTGCCGTTTTCCCGTCTCGCTTTGAAATACCTTTGCAGGGGTCATATATAACCACTGGTTAAATGTGACCCTGTTTCCACGGATAATAATGTTCGTCCGTAGGCATTCTTCATGTTTGTTCCCCCTATAAATCAGGATGATGCCGTATAAAAACCCAATATCTAAGATTTGGCATGAAGTTTGATATGAACGAAAACAGAGCTAAAACAGATCCAGAAACAGACTGACACTTCGATTCTTTCTGAGAAGGGTTAATTGAAAAGTCGGCATTTCAGGGAGGTTGCCCCAATGATCGTCATTAAAATCACCATGAACGTAATCCCGGAAAAACAACTGGAAATGATGCAAACCCTTGTCTCCATGATCGAGCCGACGGCAAAGGCAGCAGGCTGCATAAGCTATAGCATTTTTTGCGATATTAAAGATCAAAACCGTTTCTGCCTGCTGGAGGAATGGAAAACCCGTGAATACCTGGATCATCATATAGCGTCTCAACAGTTCAGTGTTTTGCTGGGAACAAAAGCCCTTTTAAAAGAACCGTTGGAAATTCAGATTTACACGATCTCTCATGCGGAGGGAATCGACGCCATTCATTCGGCCAGGGAAAAATAACAAACAGATATCCAGCCAACGGACAGCCGACGGACAAAGGCGTCTTATTCAATGGTAATAATCACCACTCACAAACAAGCATCGATGAAAAAAATCGATGCCGCAATCAGGAGGTAAATTATGGCTGAACAGAATCAACCCCCGGGGGCATCTACGCCGACCCTGGAAGAGGTGCTGGAGAAAACCCAGCGGCAGTTCAGGCGATTCAAAGGCGGGCCGATCCTGGTTCTCGCCGTTGTTGTGATAGGCGTCTTGTGGACTGCCTGGTTCACCGTCCAACCGGAGGAGACAGGCATTGTCCAGCGTTTCGGCAAGGTCATGCGCACGGCCGGTCCGGGACTGCATTTTAAATTGCCGTACGGTATCGAAAAGGTCCGCCTGCTGCCGACGGCCCGGGTGCTGAAAGAGGAGTTCGGATTTCGAACGTTATCTGCCGTTCCCGGGGAGAAGACCCGCTATGATACCCGAGGCGGGTACAAGGACGAGTCCCTGATGCTGACCGGGGATCTGAACGTCATCGACGTCCAGTGGATCATTCAGTACCGCATCGAAGACCCGATCCGCTACCTGTTTCAGGTGCGGGATACATCCAAAACCATCCGCGATACCACCGAAGCGGTCATGCGCCGCGCCGTGGGAAACCGCCTGGGCAGCGATGTGCTGACCACCGGGCGGGTAGCGGTGGCCAGTGAAGCCAAAATCGAAATCCAGAAAATTCTGACGGCTTATGAAACCGGCGTACGCCTGGTGACCGTGGAATTGCAGGACGTAACGCCGCCGGATACGGTGAAGCCGGCCTTCAATGAGGTCAATGAATCGCGTCAGGACAAAGAGCGCACCATCAATAAAGCCCAGGAGCAGGCCAACCGGGAAATCCCCAAAGCCCGGGGGGTAGCCGCGCAAAGCATCAGTGAAGCCGAAGGCTACGCGCTGGAACGTGTCAACCGGGCCGAAGGCGAGGCCACCCGTTTTGAGGCCATTCTGGCACAATACAAAGAGGCGCCGCAGGTCACGCGCCGACGGCTGTACCTGGAGGCCATGACCGGTTTGTTGTCGGACATGAAAGGCCTTTATATCGTGGATCAGGACCAGAAAGCCATGGTGCCGTGGCTTCCTTTGAAATCCGGCGAGCAACAACCATCAGCACCAGGGAGGCAACCATGAAGTATGTCATCAAAGCAACAATCACCGTGATCGCGGTGGTGATCATTATCGTGCTCTACAGCGGTCTATATACATTGGAAGAGGGCATGCAGGCCATTGTCGTGCAGTTCGGCCGGCCGGTCGGAGAACCGGTAACCGAAGCGGGGCTGCACATGAAACTGCCCTTTGTGCAGGAGGTTCGGCGATTTGAAAAGCGCTTGCTGGTCTGGGACGGTGATCCGAACCAGGTCCCCACCAAGGGGCGTGAGTTCATCTGGGTGGATACCACCGCCCGCTGGCGGATTGCCGACGCCAAAAAATTTCTGGAAAACGTGGCCAGCGAAGCCGGGGCCCAGTCGCGCCTGAACGATATTATAGATTCGGTGGTGCGCGACCAGGTGTCGAGCAGCGAACTCGTCGAGCTTGTGCGCAGCGCCTCGTGGGAAGTACCCGAGGACGATGTGCTCAAGGAGGTCCCCAAAGAACGCGAGGAGGAGCTCAAGAAAGAAATCGCCCGTGGCAGAGAGGAAATTACCCGTACCATACTGACAGAAGCACAAAAGATCATTCCGCAGTACGGCATCGAACTGGTGGATATGCGCATCAAGCGTCTTGATTATGTCGAAAGCGTCCGCGAAAAGGTTTATGAGCGCATGATTTCCGAACGCAAGCGCATTGCCGCGCAGTTCCGTTCCGAAGGCGAGGGGCGCAGCGCCGAAATCCTCGGGACCATGGAAAAAGAGCTGCGCCGTATCCGCTCCACCGCATACCGCCAGGTGCAGGGAATTCAAGGTAAAGCCGATGCCGACGCTACCCGCATATACGGCAACGCTTATAATAAAAATCCGGAATTCTATGCCTTTTTGCGCACCCTTGAAAGCTACAAGGACAAGGCCAATCCGAACGCCGTGTTGATCCTGACCACGGACAGCGATTTTTATCGATACGTCAAGAACGCGGAACCAGGCAAGGCAGGGGTCGCAGCGGTTCCACAGTAACAAGGGGGATCGCCGCCGCAGGGAAACGGATGGGAAAAAGGTGGTCGAGGCCTGCTAAACAAGGCTCGACGAGTCGTCAAAACGGCTGTAATTAAATACACCAAATTAAAGGAGGCAATTTATGAAACATTTGAATCTGGCCATCATGGCCGCAGGTATTTTGTCGGTCGCGGTGATCGCGGGCTGCGCAAGCGGGCCGTCGTTCAATCAGGACTCCGAGGCATCGAAGTCGTCGATCCGTGCCGCAGAGGAGCTCGGGGCGGATAATCTCCCCAGGGCATCTCTTTATCTGCAACTGTCAAAAGAGGAATTGGCGCGCGCCGAAGTACTCGCCGGCAAAGACAAGAAGGAACAGGCCGCATCGATGTTGATGCGGGCCGAAGCCGACGCTGAACTGGCGATATTGCTCTCCCGTGAGCAATCCGAAAAAATCGAATCCGCCAATGCGCTGAAGCGGGTACGCAAACTCCGGGAAGACAACCAATTACCGTTAGAATAGAAAGGAGCACCCCATGAAAACAATCAAAGTCATGATTCTTACCTCGTTAGCCGGCCTTCTGTTCAGCTGCGCGACTGCACCAGTTCCGATGGAGTTGTCCAATGCCCGCCAGGCATATCAGCAAGCAAGCACGGGACCTGCGGCAGAACTGGCGCCAGTGCAGTTGCATAAAGCAAAGCTGGCCCTTGACCAGGCGGAAAACGCTTTCGCTGAAGCCCCTGAATCCTATCGGACGCGTGATTTTGCCTATGTTGCCGAGCGCCGGGCTTTACAAGCTGAGGTGTTCGCCTCCATCGCTTTCCAGAAATCGGGTGCCATAGGGGCCAACAAGGAATATGAGACGACCCAGGGCGAGATTATCGCAAGGGCTAAAGAGGGCGCAGCCAGGGCTGAAAAGCGGAAGATCGAAGCGGCAGCCGCGAAAGCAGCCGACAAACTCACAGCTGAACAACAGGCCCGGATCGATGCCGAGAAGCGAGCAGCCCTTGCACAGGAGAATCTGGCCAAGGTCGTAGCGTTAAAGGAGGAGGCCCGCGGACTCGTTATCACGCTCTCGGGCAGCGTTGTCTTTGCTTCGAATCAGGCCAAGCTTTTGCCGGCTGCCAAGTCCCGGCTGGATCAGGTCGCAGATGCGCTCATGTCGACTGACGAACGCCGCAGCTTGATCGTTGAAGGCCATACTGACGCCATGGGTTTAAGCGCATACAACTTGCAGCTGTCGCAGCGGCGAGCGGACGCCGTGCGTTCTTATCTCATTTCGCGTGGGTATCCGGCCGGGTTGATAGAAACTCAAGGCATCGGCGAGGCGCGTCCGATTGCTGACAATTCGAGTGCTGAAGGCCGATCCAACAATCGGCGCGTGGAGATTATTGTCCAGCGCGAAGCCGAACCGCAGCAAATGCAGAGCAACCTCGGCGGGCAGGAATAACCGTATGGCGTCCAATGATAAAAACAATCCACGCCCCGATTGGGTGGACAAATTGCGTACCTTTCTCGGCTACGGCATTCATCCGCGGAAGCGGACGGTGCCGCAGCCGGGCAAGACGCGTTTCAATCTCTGGTATTTCGTTTTCGCCATGATTCTCTTTTCTTATCTGCAGCCGCTGCTGTTTTCTTCAAAAACAGAGACGATTTCCTATGGCCAGTTTAAACAGTATGTCGACCAGGGCATCGTGGATGAATTGATCATCGGACCGGAAAGCATCAAAGGTACGCTGGCAGGTAAGCTGGACGAGTCGCCGAAAAGAGCGTTTACCACCATCCGGGTGAATGATCCGGATCTGGTGAAGGAACTTGATGAGCGCAAAATCAGCTATTCGGGACGGCATGAAAATAGATTTCTGAGCAGCCTCCTTTCCTGGGTTCTGCCACTTGGCCTTTTTTTCCTGATCTGGCGGTTTGCCATGAAAAAGATGGGATCGGGCATGGGGGTCATGTCCTTTTCCAAGAGCAAGGCCAAGATTTTCGCGGAAACCGACACCAGGGTCTCTTTTGCCGATGTGGCCGGCATCGATGAGGCCAGGGAAGAACTTGAGGAAGTGGTTGAATTTCTCAAAACCCCGGATAAATTTCAGAAACTGGGCGGCCGGATCCCCAAGGGCGTGATGCTGGTCGGTCCGCCGGGAACCGGCAAAACCCTTCTGGCCCGGGCCGTGGCCGGGGAGGCCAAAGTGCCTTTTTTTTCCATCAGCGGGTCAGAATTCGTGGAGATGTTCGTCGGCGTAGGTGCGGCCCGCGTTCGCGATTTGTTCTCGCAGGCTGCGGCACAAGCACCTTGTATCATCTTCATCGATGAACTGGACGCCTTGGGCAAGGCACGGGGAATGAATCCGATGGGCGGACACGACGAGCGGGAACAAACCCTGAACCAGCTGCTGGTGGAGATGGACGGCTTTGAAACTAATAAGGGGGTCATCATCATGGCCGCCACCAACCGGCCGGAAATCCTGGATCCGGCCCTGCTGCGCCCGGGACGCCTGGACCGGCAGGTCCTGGTGGACCGACCGGATATCAATGGACGGGAAGCCATCCTCAAAATCCATTCCAGAAACGTGACACTGGGTTCTGAAGTCGATCTGCGCACGATTGCCGGCCGCACGCCGGGCTTTGTGGGCGCGGACCTGGCCAACATCATCAATGAAGCGGCCTTGCTGGCGGCCCGCACCGATAAAGACACCGTCGATGCGGCCGACTTTGATGAAGCCATAGACCGGGTGGTTGGCGGCCTTCAGAAAAAAAACCGGGTTATGAATGCTCAGGAAAAAGAAATTGTTGCCTTTCATGAATCCGGACATGCCATCGTGGCCGAGTCGGTGGAACATGCCGACCCGGTGCATAAAATATCGATCATTCCCCGCGGCATTGCCGCCCTCGGATACACCCAGCAGCAGCCCACGGAGGACCGTTATTTAATGACGCGCTCGGAGTTGAACGATCGCCTGGCCGTTTTTTTGGGTGGCCGGGTAGCCGAAGAACTGGTTTTTAATGAAATTTCCACCGGTGCGCAGAACGACTTGCAGCGAGCCTCGGATATTGCCCGGGCCATGGTCACGGAATACGGCATGAGCGATCTGCTGGGCCTGGTAAGCTATGAGCGTCCGCGCCAGGCAATGTTTCTTCCGGAAAGTTTTTCTCCGGCCAGAAATTACAGCGAAGCCAAATCTGCGCAAATTGATGACGAGGTCAAACGCTTTGTCGATGAAGCCCATCAGCGCGTGCGCCGGATCCTCTCGGAGCGGCGAACGGTTCTTGATGCTCTGGCCCGCCTTCTTTCGCAGAAAGAAAGCGTGCAAGGCGAGGAGTTAAGACGGATGATGTCGGCAGCTGCACCCGCGACGGCATCCTGATTTTCCGTTCCGCATTTTCGATACATTTGCATTGAGGAGGATATTAACATGAACACTAAACTTTTAACCGGTGTAATCCTGGCCGTTCTGACGGTCATTTTCATCATCCAG
>JAXHVL010000117.1:0-27133 GCA_034189225.1 Thermodesulfobacteriota bacterium | reverse complement strand
GGCTAAAGCCTTCCGCTACATGTGCATTCTTATGCCGCCATCGGCAAGTGTAGCGGAAGCCTTCAGGCTTCCAGGTTCGAGGAGGCATAAATGACAATTCTCTGTTGACATGACACTAGTGGGGCGGTACGGGGGCGAGGAGTTCGTGGTCATCCTTCCCGATAACCAAAACAAATTACATTCTGCAAAAATATCGCCGCGGCGGGGTTGGAAGCTTTTTGCAAAGCCGTCGTCTTACCGCGGATGATATTTCTTATGGGAGGCCTTTATATGGCTGTACGCCACATGGGTATATATCTGGGTGGTGGCAATATCGGCATGTCCCAGCATAAGCTGAACGGAGCGCAGGTCCGCCCCGCCTTCCAGCAGATGACTGGCAAAGGAATGACGGAGGGTATGGGGCGTGATGTTTTTCTGAATGCCGGCGGCGCGCCCGTATTTTTTCATAAGTTTCCAGAACCCCTGACGGGTCATGGGATTTCCCCGCCATGCCACAAACAGATAGCTGCTGATATAGGTTTTCAATAACGACGGGCGCGCATGATGGATATACAGATCGAGCCGGTCCCGGGCATAGGTGCCGATGGGCACAACCCGCTCCTTGGCCCCCTTACCATAAACCCGAACGAACGAAACTTCGGTGTTGACATCCTGAAGCTTCATCATCACCAGCTCAGACACCCGAAGCCCGGCCGCGTAGAGCAATTCCAGCATGGCCGCGTCCCGCACGCCTTTCGGCGTTTTTTCATCCGGTGCGACTAAAAGCGATTTAACCTCCTCAATGCTCAACACGTCCGGCAGTTTCAGCCCCTTTTTGGGAAGGTCAATGGTATCGGCCGGGTTGCCGGCGATCACCTTTTCATTGGCCAGGTACCTGTAGAACCCCCGCAGTGTGACAAAATGACGTGCCCGGGAGCGCTTGCCCAGGCCGTTGTTCTGAAGTTCAATGAGATATTTCAACAAAATGGCGGTATCGCTGGCGGAAAACCGGTGGACCCTGTTCGCCGCCAGAAAACGAATATACGCGGCCAGGTCACTGCTATAAGCCGCCAGGCTGTTTTCGGAAAGCCCTTTTTCAATAAGAAGAAAGCTCAGGTATTGATCTGCAAGGCTGTTGAGTTCACCCATCAATGCCTCTCCGGAACGGATGCATCCAGGCGGTTCAGAATCAATGCCCCATCCGGCTGCACCACCACCATTTCCTCAAGCCTGACCCCACCCCAGTCGGGCAGATAGATCCCCGGCTCGATGGTGAATACCATTCCTTCTTCCAGCACTGCCTCGCTGGTACTGCCCACGCTCGGCGGTTCATGAATGGCCAGTCCCACGCCATGGCCCACCCCGTGGCCGAATCTGCCCTTGTATCCCGCCGCGTCGATATGCCCGCGGGCAGCCCCATCCACATCCCTTGCATTGACACCGGGACGAATCATCTCAATGGCACGGGCACGCGCTTCCCATACGGTGCGATGCACGTGCTTGTAAAGGTCATCGGCGTTTCCCTTAACAAAGCTTCGGGAAATATCGGAACAATAGCCGTCCACTCGCGCTCCCCAGTCGAATAAAAGGGGCTCCCCCGGTTTTAACGGCCGGTCCCCGCACACCGCATGGGGCAGGGCGCTGTTGTCCCCGAACGCGGCGATCACGGGAAAGGCCAATCCCTCCGCCCCGCTCTCCCGCATTCGCTTTTCAAGTATCCAGGCGGCTTGCTTTTCCGTCATCCCGGGGCTGAGATCATCGGCCACAAAGCGTTCAAAAACATCCTCAGCCAGGGCAAGCGATCGTTTCATGATGTCAAGTTCCGTTGCATCCTTGCGCATCCGCAGTCCGTTCAGCAGGCCATCGGCGTCCCGCATTTCCACCGCTGCACCGATTTTTTCATTGAACCGCTTGAACTGGGCACAGGTAAGCCTGGCTGCTTCATAGCCGAGACAGCGGGTTTTCAGGTCACTTAGAATTTCAGCAACCTGAACAGCCAGTCCGGACCGGTAGCAGACAATTTCATATAAAGGAGCCTGGTTCCCGGCCTGTAAGTCAAAACGGGCGTCCGTCGCCAGCACAAGCCGATTCTCCGTTATGAACAATGCCCCTGCTGACTCGCCATAACCGCCGTCTTCTCCCGTAAATCCGCTCAAATAACGGCGGTTCTCATCGGACAACACCAGCAGGGTGTCCATCTCACTTTCCTTCATACGCCCCCGGAGCTGTTGAATCCTGTCTGCCACCAATGCTGTCAATTGTCTATCTCCTTTCCCCGAAGATTACATACGGGTTACAGCCATATGAAAAAATTTCTTGATTTTACCATATAAGACTGTTATACTGAAAATAATTTTGGCGATCTTTACCAAAGTAGTCAAACTTGGCAAGCAGTTTCTGCTTGAGTCGTTTTTTCCAAATGCAATTTCCCCTTCCAGCTTTAAAACTAAATAGTGTCCGTCCAGAAATTAGATATTTTGGTCGAGTTCAAGAAAGGCGAAAATTTTAACCGGAGGAATACTTTGCGTATTTTGAGGATTAAAATTTGAGCCTGACGCAGAAATCGGGCAAAATAGCAATTTATGGATGGGCACTAAATAGCGTCGATGGTAGACAGAACGTCAGAAGTGCCGGTCTGTTCCCATGGTTATCAGAAAAAATTTCTGTTCTTTTTGTTTCATTTATATTAAAGTTATTATAACTTCTCAGGACGATCCAGTAATATCTATAGTGTTCAACAGGCGAATTTGGACAGCACCCTTTACCCATGGCCAATATACTCATCATAGACGACGACAAAATGCTCAATGACGCTCTTGCACGGTCAATCCGCCGCATGGGTCATGAGGTGGAATGCCGGCTCAATCTCACCGAAGGCATTTCCGAGGCCATGACCTCTCCCTATGATGTCATTTACCTGGATGTTAGAATGCCAGACGGGGACGGCCTGCAGGCCATGCCCGAATTCCAGAAGCTGCCCTCGGCCCCGGAAATCATTATCATCACCGGCTATGCCAATTCCAGCGGCGCTGAACTGGCCATTAAAAGCGGCGCCTGGGACTATGTCAAGAAACCGTCCTCCATCAAGGAGATGACCCTGCCCCTGTTGCGGGCCCTTCAGTTCCGGGAGAATAAGAACAAGTCAAGCCAGCCCATCGCCCTCCGGCTGGATGGTATCGTGGGCAGCAGCCCCCAGATGAAAGATGCCATCAATATGGTTGCACAGGCGGCCGGCAGCGACGCCAATGTCCTGATAACCGGCAAAACTGGAACGGGAAAGGAACTTTTCGCCTCGGCTGTCCACAACAACAGCCGTCGGGCAGCGGAAAATTTTATCGTTGTGGACTGCACGGTCCTGCCCGAAACCCTGGTGGAAAGCCTTTTGTTCGGCCATACCAAGGGTGCCTTCACCGGTGCCAACGAAACCCAGAAGGGGCTGGTCGGACAGGCGCACAAGGGAACCCTGTTCCTTGACGAGGTCGGGGAGCTGCCCATATCAGTCCAGAAACGCTTTTTGCGGGTACTGCAGGAACGGCGCTTTCGGCCGGTCGGCGGCAAACAGATCATCCAGAGCGATTTCCGGCTGATTGCCGCCACTAACCAGAACCTGGGCGAAATGGTGGAGAAGGGGCTTTTTCGAAAAGACCTGTATTACCGGCTCCGCTCCTTCCCCATTGAATTGCCCGGCCTCAAGGAAAGAAAGGAAGACATTCGTGAACTGCTGATATATTATCTGGATAAATTCTGTAAAAATTACCAGATCGCTTCCAAAGGGTTTTCGCCTGAATTTCTCGACTGCCTGACCAGCTATGACTGGCCGGGGAATGTCCGGGAACTTGTGAATGTTATCGAAAATGTACTGGCCAAGGACCACACCGCCCCCTGCCTGTTTCCCTATCACCTGCCCAACCACATCCGGATTCAGGCCATGAAATCCACCATTGATGACGGTGGCGTCTCGCCAGGGGAAGAACATATACAGCAACAACCGCCCATGCCAACGCCAGAGCCCGTGTCAACTGATGAACTTCCCAGTTTGCGGGACTACAGAGAAAAAGCCATTGCGGAGATTGAAAAGCAATACCTAAAAAAACTTCTGACCGCCACCCACGGCAACATAAAAGAAGCATGTCAGATCTCCGGCATTTCCCGCTCCCGGCTTTATGGGCTCCTGAAAAAACTGGATATTTCAAAAGACGGAATTCTGAAGGACATCAACTGATCTCGAACTTTTTCCTGTTTTCCGGCACAATCGTCCAGCGCGACAGGACACTTGTCCTTTTTCACAGTACATTTTCAGCGTCTCTGATTTTTCATATATCAACTTGATATAAAAACAATATTTTACAAAATTAATTATGCGGAGGCCTGTCTGCCCCAACCCGTTGGACACTCAGTATGTCCATTTTCATGGGACTTGCCCATCAAAATGGTTAAGCAAAACATTTTAGCCAGGATCGTTGGATTTCACTAACCTCTTGTTTATCAGACGTTTTTCTTTAAAATTCACTGACAACCTCCATGAACAGTGTTTTGGCATGCTTTTTGATTGAAAGAATAGTACGTTGAATGTTTAGTCTCAAGCAATCAAAAACAGCAAAAGACATCCGATCAGGAGGAGAGTCATGATGGAACCCAGATTTAAAATTTTCAGACAACAGAATGACGGCGACATCCATTTAGAACTGACCGGAGACTTCACCGACATGTCGCTCTGCGATCTTATTGATGAGCTGAAGCACGATTGCAGGGATGGCAAAACGGTATTTGTGGATACGCGGAACATAAAAAGCGTTTCCATATCCGGCTTCGGGCGGGATGTGTTTTCCCGCAACCTATCGGAGCTGGCCAACGGATCGAGCATTATGTTTACAGGCTCAAATGCTTCGGACATCATGCCCCAGACAGAGCACGAGCTCCCCATGTAGCCATGGGGATTTTTTTGCAGTGCGTTTAAAGCGATTTGGATATCCGCTTTTGATATAAAAAAGCCGGCTCCCTCCAGGTGCGGGGTAATCCCATTATCGGCTTTTTAAAGTGTTAAACCCGGATATTTCGCCGCTACTGCTTATGCGTCAAGCAGGGGCGGTCACTGAAAAGGACCTGATTCAAAATAACGTTCACTTGATGACCCCGTGTCGTCAGAAGGTTATGGTCAAAAACACCGCGGCGGGGTTGGAAGCTTTTTACGAAGCCGTCAAAAATACCCTTGACATTGAACAAATAATGATGATAATAGAGAAATTCTATATAAATAAAGGATTAACCATGAGGCATGATCTGTCCATTATCGGCATTATTATTCTTCTTGGCCTGGTCGTCGGGGTCCTTCTCCGGGGTTGGCAAAGCGGCTGATAATGGCTTAAATATTTAAATATTCTAAAAAAACCGTTATCAGCCACTGATAACGGTTTTTTTTTTACTGAAAGTGACAGACTTGATGGTCTCATATAAAAAGTCAGAACTGGGATGGCTGCGTAATTGAACGTTTTACGAAGCTATCAAGGAGAGAGAAAAATGAAGAGCAAATCCATGAAGGAAGGCCTGGCACGGGCGCCGCACCGGGCGCTGTTAAAATCAATGGGGTACACGGACGAAGAGATTCGACGGCCGATTATCGGAGTCGCCAACTCGGCCAACGAAATCGTTCCGGGCCACGCCGACCTTGCCAAGATCGGCAGGGCGGTCAAAGACGGCGTTTACATGGCCGGCGGCACACCCCTTGAGTTTTCCACCATCGGGGTGTGCGACGGCATTGCCATGAACCACATCGGCATGAAATACTCTCTGGGCAGCCGGGAACTGATCGCCGATTCCATTGAAATCATGGCCACGGCCCACGCCTTTGACGCCATCGTCATGATTCCCAACTGCGACAAGATCGTGCCGGGGATGCTCATGGCGGCGGCACGGCTGAACATTCCCGCCATCTTTATCAGCGGCGGGCCCATGCTGGCAGGCCGGCATCCAAAAGAAAAAAACAAAAAGGTGGACCTGATCTCCGTTTTTGAGGCGGTGGGCGCGGTCCGCTCCGGCCGCATGAGCGAGGCGGAACTCACGCCCATAGAAAATGCAGCCTGCCCTACCTGCGGCTCATGCTCCGGCATGTTCACGGCCAATTCCATGAACTGCCTCACCGAGGCCATAGGCATGGGCCTTGCCGGCAACGGCACCGTTCCGGCGGTCATGGCCGAGCGCCTGAGACTGGCCAAACAGGCCGGCATGCGGATTCTCGACCTTTATGAAAAAAACATCACGCCGGATCAGATCATGACCAAGGCGGCATTCCGCAATGCGCTGGCCGTTGACATGGCACTGGGCTGCTCCACCAATACGGTGCTCCATCTAACGGCCATCGCCAACGAGACCGGGATGCCCATCAGCCTGGAAATGATCAACGAGGTCAGCAAGGTGGCGCCGCATCTATGCTCCCTCAGCCCGGCCGGCCCCAACCATATCGAGGACCTGAACAACGCCGGCGGCATCAGCGCCATCCTGAAAGAACTCTCCCGGGCCGACCTGATCGATCTGTCGTGCCTGACCGTGACAGGGAAAACAGTGGGGGAAAACATAGAATCCGCCAAGCCGGCTGACAACGATGTCATCCGCACCATTGATGCGCCCCATCATGCCGAGGGCGGTCTGGCCGTGCTGTTCGGCAACCTGGCGCCGGACGGATGCGTGGTCAAACAATCCGCCGTGCTGGACAGCATGCTGAACCATGAAGGCCCGGCCCGGGTGTTTGAATCCGAGGAAGACGCCACCGCCGCCATCATGGACGGCAAAATAAAAGAAGGCGACGTGGTGGTGATACGCTACGAAGGCCCCAAGGGAGGACCGGGCATGCGCGAGATGCTGACCCCTACCTCGGCACTGGCCGGCATGGGGCTGGACACCAATGTCGCCCTTATAACGGATGGCCGTTTTTCCGGGGGCACCAAGGGTGCGGCCATCGGCCATGTTTCCCCCGAGGCCATGGAAAAGGGTCCCATCGGCGCTGTACAGGAAGGCGACCGGATCGCCATCGACATACCGAACAAATCCATCACCCTGAAGGTGGAGGACGCCGAGATCAACAAGCGACTGGACCAATGGACTCAGCCGGCCCCGAAAATCACAACGGGTTATATGGCGCGTTACGCCCGGCTGGTATCCTCCGCTAATACGGGGGCAGTGTTTAAATAGTGCCCATCCATAAATTGCTATTTTGCCCGATTTCTGTGTCAGGCTCAAATTTTAATCCTCAAAATACGCCAAGTATTCCTCCGGTTAAAATTTTCGCCTTTCTTGAACTCGACCAAAATATCTAATTTCTGGACGGACACTAAATAATATGAAAGGGAAGGCGCAATGGAGCTGACAGGCGCGCAAATTCTGATGAAAGCGTTGAAAGAGGAAGAGGTGGACACGATCTTCGGCTATCCAGGCGGAGCGGTTCTTGACGTCTACAACGAACTTCTGAACACGGACTTCAAGCACATTTTGGTCCGGCAGGAGCAGGGGGCCGTCCATGCCGCCGATGCCTATGCCCGGGTCTGCGGCAAAACCGGTGTGTGCCTGGTCACCTCCGGGCCGGGCGCGACCAATACCATCACCGGCATTGCGTCGGCGTATCTGGATTCCATTCCCGTGGTAATCTTCACCGGCCAGGTTCCAACGCCGCTTATCGGCAACGACGCCTTTCAGGAAGTGGATATCGTGGGCATATCCCGACCGTGCACCAAGCACAATTACCTGGTCAAGGATGTGAACGACCTGGAACGGACCATCAAAGAGGCCTTTTATCTGGCGTCTTCCGGAAGGCCCGGTCCGGTCCTCATCGACATGCCCAAGGACGTAATCAATGCCAGAACCGAATACAAGAACATCAAGGACATCAAGCTCAAGTCGTATAACCCGAACTACGCGCCCAATGTAAAGCAGCTGCGCAAGGTCATCGACCTGGTCAAGACGTCGGAAAAGCCGGTAATTTTTTCAGGGGGCGGCATCATCTCATCGGGCGCTTCTGCCGAACTGACCGCCTTTGCCCGGCAAACGGGCATACCGGTTACATCGACCCTGATGGGGCTGGGGGCATTCCCGGGCACCGACCCCCTATGGCTGGGCATGCCTGGCATGCATGGCACCTACCGGGCCAACATGTCCCTAGCTGAATGCGATCTGCTCATAGCCGTGGGCGTCCGGTTTGACGACCGGGTAACGGGCAAAACCGACGAGTTCGCCTCAAATGCCCAGATTGTGCACATTGACATCGACCCCACCTCGATCCATAAAAATGTGGCGGTTTCCATACCCGTGGTGGGAGACTGCAAGGCGGCGCTGGGTCATCTTAGCAAAATGGTGGGGGAACAGAAAACCACCATCAGCGAGGACACCCGAAAAAGCCGTGACAAATGGCGCGAAACCATTGAGCAGTGGAAAAAGACCAATCCCCTGGCCTATGACCAGAAAGATAAGATCAAGCCCCAGTATGTGGTGGAAAAGCTATACGAACTCACCCGGGGCGAGGCCATCATCACCACAGAGGTGGGACAGAACCAGATGTGGGCCGCCCAGTATTACCATTACACGCGGCCGGGCCAGTTCGCCACTTCCGGCGGCCTGGGCGTGATGGGCTACGGCCTTCCCGCGGCGATCGGCGCGCAGGTGGCCTGCCCGGATCAGACAGTCATCGACATCGCCGGCGACGGCAGCATCCAGATGAACATCCAGGAAATGATGACCGCGGTCAGCCACAAGCTGCCAGTGAAAGTGGCCATCCTGAACAACGGGTTTCTCGGCATGGTGCGGCAGTGGCAGGAACTGTTTTACGATAAGCGGTATGCCCACACCAGCATGAGCGACGCCCCGGATTTCGTCAAGCTGGCCGAAGCTTACGGTGCGTTGGGGCTGCGGGCCGAAAAACCGGAGGAGGTGGAGGCGGTCATTCAGAAGGCCCTGGACACGGACGGCCCGGTGATCATGGATTTTGTGGTGGAACCGGAAGAAAATGTCTACCCCATGGTGCCGGCGGGGTCGCCCATAACCAATATGATTTTAGTCTGATATAAAAAACTTTGGGCGCAACTGTTACACAAAGGAAGAGCACATGACGACCGAAAGCAAACATATTATTTCAATTCTTGTGGACAACCAGCCCGGCGTGCTGTCCCGTATTGTGGGGCTGTTTTCCGGCCGCGGATACAACATTGAAAGCCTGTGTGTGGCGGAGACCACCGATCCGCGGATATCCCGGCTGACCATGGTAACCATGGGCGACGAGGCCATCATCGAACAGATTAAAAAACAGCTGAACAAACTGATCAACGTGATCAAGGTTTATGACCTCACCGGAACCCAGTATGTCCAGCGGGAACTGATTCTTATAAAGGTGAAGGCAAAACCGGAAAACCGGGCCGAAATCCTCCGGATCGTGGATATCTTCCGCGGAAAGGTGGTGGATGTGAGTGCGGAGCATTACACCATTGAGGTAACGGGCAGCAATGAAAAGCTGCAGGCCATTCTCACACTTCTGACCCCCATCGGGATCAAGGAAATCGCCCGAACGGGCAATATCGCCCTGCACCGGGAGTCGCGATAAGTCATATAGTTGGAAAAAATCAAAATCGGGATCGGGATCAAAGGAAATGAAAATGACACTTGGACATGAAAAGCTTGATGTCTATCGACTTTCAATAGGCTATGTTGCTTGGGTTTACGAAAAAGCCGCCAAATCTGAACGGCGTCAACCGACCGGCCCGGGATCAATGGCTACGGGCCAGCCAATCGATACCGATCTCGATACCGATTTCGATACCGAAGGAACTAAACTGAAACGCCAACCTTGACGTTACAAACGCTTCAAGAATTAACATTAAGCTATTGGTGCGCTTTGTGAGAGCAAAATTGATAATTTTTATTCATTTTAACCGAACATAAAAAAGGAGAAAAAAATGCCAAACATCGATTTCGGCGGGGTCAAAGAAAACGTGGTGACATCGGATGAATTCACCATGGAAAAAGCCACAGAGGTATTGAAAAAAGAGACCATCACCGTTCTGGGTTACGGCGTCCAGGGGCCGGCCCAGGCGCTCAACCTCAAGGACAATGGTTTTGAAGTAATCATCGGCCAGCTGGAAGGCGACGAATACTGGGAAAAGGCCGTTGCCGACGGCTTTGTGCCCGGCGAAACCCTGTTTCCCATTGAAGAAGCGGCCAAGCAGGGCACCATCATCAAGATGCTGATGTCGGACGCCGGCCAGGTGGCGGTGTGGCCCAAGGTAAAAGAGTGCCTGAACGAAGGCGACGCCGTTTACTTCTCCCACGGTTTCGGCATTGTGTACAAGGACCAGACCGGCATCATTCCGCCCGATAACGTGGATGTAATCCTGGTGGCTCCCAAGGGTTCGGGCACAAACGTGCGCCGGAATTTCCTGGACGGCAGCGGCATCAACTCCAGCTACGCGGTATTCCAGGACGCCACCGGCCGCGCCGAAGAACGGACGCTGGCCCTGGGGATCGCTATCGGGTCGGGTTACCTCTTTCCCACCACCTTTGAAAAAGAGGTATTCAGTGACCTCACCGGCGAACGGGGCGTGCTCATGGGCTGCCTGGCCGGCACCATGGAAGCCCAGTACAACGTTCTCAGGAAAAACGGGCATTCACCCAGCGAGGCCTTCAACGAGACCGTGGAAGAACTCACACAGAGCCTCATCCGGCTGGTTGCGGAAAACGGCATGGACTGGATGTTCTCCAATTGCAGCGCCACGGCCCAGCGTGGTGCGCTGGACTGGTCGGCCAAGTTCCGGGATGCAGTCGCTCCCGTTTTCGACGATCTGTACGAAAGCGTTAAATCCGGCAAAGAAACCAAGCGAGTCCTGGAGGTAAACAGCGCGCCCGATTACAAGAACAAACTTACTGAAGAACTGAACGCCATCAAGAATTCCGAGATGTGGAAAACCGGGGCGGCGGTACGCGCCCTGCGCCCGGAAAACCGGAAGTAGTGTCTATCCATAAATGGTTGGACGCCAAGCAATCTAAGGTAGTGCCCGTCCAGAAATTAGATATTTTGGTCGGGTACAAGGTAAAAAAATGAGACAGATCCTTATATACGACACCACCCTGCGAGACGGGATGCAGGGCGAAAGCATCAACTTCACGGCCCGGGAAAAGGTGCGCATCGCCCGGCATCTCGACGATTTCGGGGTCCATTACATCGAAGGCGGATGGCCCGGGTCCAATCCCCGGGACATCCGTTTCTTTGAAATTGCCAAGACCATGGAGTTCAGAAACGCCCGCCTGACGGCGTTCGGCGCCACCCGACGCTCGGGCGTGCCGGCGGAGGAAGACAACAATCTGAAGCTCCTGGTGGAAAGCGGCGCTCCCGCCGTGGCCATCGTGGGAAAAAGCTGGGATCTTCATGTAACGGAGCTTATGAACAATTCCCTTGAAGAAAACCTGGCCATGATCACCGATTCGGTTGCATATCTGAAACAGCAAAACCGGGAAGTGTTTTTTGACGCCGAGCACTTCTTTGACGGGTACGCCCGCAACCCGGACTACGCCATGGCGGTTTTGATGGCAGCGGCAAGGGCCGGCGCGGACGCGGTCATTCTGTGCGACACCAACGGCGGCGCCCTGCCCCACGACCTGGCAACGGTGACGGAAACCGTGACCGAACGCATGACCCGGGAATTTCCGGATAAAACCGGGGAATCATCCGTGCGGGTCGGTATTCACACCCATAACGACAGCAACCTGGCCGTGGCCAACACCATCGCCGGTGTACGGGCCGGGGCGGATATCGTCCAGGGAACCATCAATGGATACGGGGAACGGTGCGGCAATGCGGACCTGACCTCCATCATTCCCATTTTGAAGCTGAAAATGGGGTTTGATTGTATGTCGGACGAAAATCTGAAAAAGCTGAAGACCATCTCCCGGTTCGTGAGCGAAACCGCCAACATTACCCCGTTAAACAGCCGGCCGTTTGTGGGCCGGAGCGCCTTCTGCCATAAGGGCGGCATCCATGTGAGCGCTGTCATGAAAAACCCCCTGGCCTACGAGCATATCGATCCCGAGCTGGTAGGCAGTGGCCGGCGGGTGCTCGTTTCCGACCTTTCGGGCAAGAGCAACGTGACGTACAAGGCCAGAGAACTGGGTGTGGACATCGAGGCCGACGGGTTTGACACGGACCAGATCGTCTCCGAGATCAAGCAGCTTGAACTGGAAGGCTACCAGTTCGAAGCGGCGGACGGCTCTTTCAAGATATTCCTGGAAAAACTGGCCGGCCAGTACAGCCCCATGTTCGAGCTCAAATCCTTCCGCGTGACCATTGAAAAAGAGGAGGACCGGCCCTGCTCGGCTCATGCCATGATCAAGATCGGCGTGGGAGACAGCGAAACCATTACCGCGGCCGAAGGCGACGGTCCGGTGAGCGCGCTGGACAACGCCATCCGGAAAGCGATCGCGGAATTCTATCCCGACTCCCTGAGCCTTGACGCCATGCACCTGGTGGACTTCAAGGTCCGGGTACTGGACGGTCGCGAAGGAACATCGGCAAAGGTGCGGGTGCTCATCGACTCCCGGGACGAAGAAGAGGTATGGGGCACCATCGGCGTTTCCGAAGATATCATCGAGGCAAGCTGGCAGGCCCTGGCCGACAGCTGCCAGTACAAGCTTTCAAAAACATTGTCGTCCGGCAGGAAAAAATGACGACGCAAATGGAGCAGACCCATGACTGAAAAAGTCTATATATTCGATACGACATTGCGGGACGGGGAACAATCTCCCGGCGCGAGCATGAACGTGGCGGAAAAGGTGAGAATCGCCTCCCGCCTTGAAAAACTGGGGGTGGACATCATCGAGGCCGGCTTTCCCGCCGCCTCAAAGGGCGACATGGAAGCCGTGTCCCAGGTGGCCCAGAAACTGGAAAAAACGGCCGTGGCCGGCCTTGCCCGCACCAGCAAAGACGATATCGACAAGGCGTGGGCCGCGGTGTCCCCTGCCGTATATCCGCGGATTCATGTGTTTATCGCCACATCGGACATTCACATGGAACACAAGCTGAAAATGCAGCGGGAACAGGTCATCGAAAGCGCCGTGGCAGGGGTCTCCTATGCGCGCTCCCTCTGCGACAGCGTGGAATTTTCTGCAGAAGACGCGTCCCGCAGCGATCCGGAATTCCTGTGCAAAATTTTCGAGGCGGCCATAGAGGCCGGCGCCACCACCATCAACGTGCCGGATACGGTTGGCTACGCCATTCCCGAGGAATTCGCCGAACGGATCCGGTATATCAAGAAAAACACGCCCAATATTCACAAAGCCGTAATCAGCGTACACTGCCACAACGACCTGGGCCTGGCCACGGCCAACACCCTGGCCGCGCTGCAGGCAGGCGCCCGGCAGGCGGAAGTCACCATCAACGGCATCGGGGAACGGGCGGGCAACACATCCCTGGAAGAAGTGGTCATGGCCATGAAAACCCGGTCCAACCTGTTTGACCTGACCACCGACATCGACGCCACCCGGATATATCCCACCAGCCGGCTGATAAGCATGCTCACCGGCATGATGGTTCAGCCCAACAAGGCCATCGTGGGGGCCAACGCGTTCTCTCATGAAGCCGGCATCCATCAGGATGGCATGCTGAAAAACCCTATGACCTACGAGATCATGCGACCGGAAACTGTGGGCGTTTCAAGCAGCAACCTGGTGCTTGGCAAGCACTCCGGCCGAAAGGCCCTCTATGACCGGCTCAAGGCCATCGGGTACAATCTTTCCAAACCGGAAATCGACATATTGTTTGAAAAGTTCAAGGACCTGGCCGACAAGAAGAAAAACGTGGCGGATGAAGACCTGGAGATCCTGGTGGCAGAAAACATCATGGACCCCACGGACGTATTCAGCCTGGAATACCTCCAGGTCACCAGCGGCACCACCGTATCGCCAATGGCCAGCGTGAAAATGACCATCAACGAATGGCCGGTCCAGGGTGAAAGCTCCGGCAACGGCCCTATTGACGCGGCCTACCGGGCCATCGCCAACCTCACAAAGACAGAATCCGAGATGCTCCGGTTCACCATCTCCGCGCTTACCGGCGGTACCGACGCCCAGGGCGAGGTAACCGTCCGGCTCAAGGAAAAAGGCCTCGTGGCCCTGGGCCGCGGCGCAGACCCGGACATCATCACGGCCAGCGCCAAGGCCTACATCAACGGCCTGAACCGGCTTGAATACCTCAAGACCCATCCGGTGGCCACGGAAGATGTAATATAACCATTACGAATATGTCAATTTTAAGATTATTACTTTTCAGAGAAATATCAAAACGCGCCGGCGCTGCTTCGAACATCGCCCGCATTTATGAATCCCTGGGGCTAAAGCCGCCTCTGGACGCTAACGGCAAACCGCACCCCCTTGATGCAGCTAACCTGGATATCGTAAAACTAATTGAACTGGCCCGCCAACAGGGATTCTCCCTCCCACAATTAAAATCTTTACTTGCAAACCACATATCAAGCGACGGCACCCTTCACCCCAGCGCCCTGGATCCGATACGGCACCATATACAGAAAAAGATCAAAAACACCCGATAGTAGCACGTCCTAATCAGGATGATAAAGTTGACCCTGACTGGTATCCATACATTTATATTGACGGATCTTGACATGGATATCGTCAGACCGCTGCCGGTTGGGCTGAAGCTTTTTGTGTACAACAAAGCTACCCAGCCGGTGAGTACAGCCCTTTTCCGTGATTAAAAAATCGTGCATGCCGAATTTGCCCAGGCCAGCCGCGTAGGCAATATGCCGGTGAGACCAGGGCGAGGCCCAGCCCACATTCGGGTATCGCTTTTTTTTCATTTATATAGTAGGGTCCGTGTTTCATGTCAACATCGTTACGGATATCTAATGTTGACGTGGATTATGGCACCTGCCTTTATAATTCATTAATGTAATTAATATGATATTTATTTACATTTTTGAAACTCTTTTTCGAGTCCCTACAATTTTATTATATTTAATATAATCATATAAGTCAAATAGATATAATCAAAAAAAACAAAACTGGCACACTTCTTGCAAACAACAAGAAAGTATAGCTTTTTAAATATAGCAAGAAAGCAAACAAATACTGTGGACACCCTGTTGCGAAAAAATCAGGAGCTGGCATCCATTCTTGACGTCAGCCGGGTATTGACCAGTTCCTTTGATCTGGAGCAAAACCTTCATGCGGCCATGGAAATTCTGGCCACCAAACTGGAGATGCAGAGGGGTTGTGTGTTTCTGCTGGATTCCCGCTCTTCGGAAATCCGCATTATCACGGCCTATGGCCTGAGCACCGAAGAAATCCGCCGTGGCATCTACCGGATCGGTGAAGGCATTGTGGGACAGGTCATCGAGTCCGGCGCACCCATGTTTATTCCCAACATCGGCAATGAACCCATGTTCCTCAACAAGACCCACTCCCGGCCGAGGAAAACCGGTATTTCGTTTTTATGCATTCCCATTGCCCTTGACCGGGAAACCCTGGGCGTGTTGACAGTGGACCGCATCTACACCGATGCGCAGGGCAATGTGGACGACGACCTGCGGGTGCTGCATATTGTGGCGTCCCTGATCGCCCAGTTCATCAAGCTCTGGAACCATTTTCAACTGACCAAGCAGGAGTGCGGGGACCTGCGCTCTCGTCTTCAGGAACGCTACAGCCTGCCCAATATTATCGGTGATTCAGCCGGGTTGAACCACGCCCTGAAGGCCGTTCAAAAAGTTGCGGCCACGGACACCACGGTTCTGTTGCTGGGGGAAAGCGGCACAGGCAAAGAGTTGATCGCCAAGACCCTCCATTACCAGAGTGACCGGGCAGATCATCCGTTTGTCGCAGTCAATCTGGCCGCCCTGCCGGAAAACCTGATTGAAGCCGAGCTGTTCGGCGTGGAAAAAGGCGCCTTTACCGGCGCGGCAGTGCGGCGGGCGGGCCGGTTCGAAACCGCCGACAAAGGCACCCTTTTTCTTGACGAAATCGGCGAACTGCCCCTGCCCCTTCAGGTCAAACTGCTGCGAGTGCTTCAGGAGCAGACGTTTGAACGGGTGGGATCGTCCGACCCCATTCATGTGAATGTCCGGGTGGTGGCCGCTACCAACCGGGACCTGTTTGCAGAGATCGGAAAAGGCCGTTTTCGGGAAGACCTGTACTGGCGGTTGAATGTGGTGCCCATTGTGCTGCCGCCGTTGCGGGAACGCAAAAGCGACATCCCCCTGCTGATCGACCATTACCTGAAACAATTCAATAAACACTACGGCCGCAAGGTTCGGCCCAGCCCTGGGGCCATGGCCGCCATGCAGTACTATGCCTGGCCCGGAAACGTCCGCGAGCTGGCGAACCTGGTGGAGCGGCTTGTTATCATGGCCGAATCCGCGATCATACACAAAGAAGACCTCCCCTTTCACCGGGCCCAGAAAGCTGAAACGCCGGCTGACAATGTGATTAATGAAGCATCCGCGCCGGGCATGAGCCTTGTCAAGGAAGTTGAGCAGCTTGAAAAAAAACGCATCAGCCAGGCACTGAAAACCCACCACTATATTATTCAGAATACCGCCCTGGCCCTGGGCGTCACACCCCGTCAGCTGGGCTACCGCATTCAGAAATATGGCATTGCCCTGAAAAAGGTCCCCCACCCTCATTCGTGATGGCATCTCCACTTGTGTTGACACTTTTGTCGATTCCGACACAAATGTCAGCGGCATCTCCCGGCCAATACCGGTGAAAAACATCCGCCTGAAAAATCTTACCTTATCTTTACAGCCACTTATAAATCAATCCGGTAATTTTCCATATCCTGGTACGCCTCTTGTAATAACAATGGGCACTTGTGAAGATCAACCTAAAAAAAGGAGCACAACATGAGAAAAGTCGCGATTTACGGAAAAGGCGGCATCGGCAAGTCCACCACTACTCAGAACACTGTGGCCGGGCTTGCAGAAATGGGCAACAAAATTATGGTGGTGGGGTGCGACCCCAAGGCGGACTCCACGCGGCTGCTGCTCGGCGGCCTGAGCCAGAGCACGGTGCTGGATACCCTGCGGGAAGAAGGCGAAGACGTTGAACTTGAAGATGTTCGCATTGCAGGCTTCGGCGGGACATTGTGCACCGAGTCCGGGGGGCCCGAACCGGGCGTGGGATGCGCGGGCCGGGGCATCATTACCTCCATCAATCTGCTGGAACAGCTGGGCGCCTATTCAGAGGATGAAGACATTGATTATGTCTTTTACGACGTTCTCGGGGACGTTGTGTGCGGAGGCTTTGCCATGCCCATGCGCGAAGGAAAGGCAAAGGAGATTTACATTGTGGTCTCCGGTGAAATGATGGCCATGTATGCCGCCAACAACATCTGCAAGGGGATCCTGAAATTTGCCGAGTCCGGCGGCATCCGGCTGGCCGGCCTGATCTGCAACAGCCGGCAAGTCGATAACGAAGCGGAAATGATCACTGCCTTTGCCGAGAAGCTGGGCTCCCGGATGATCCATTTCATCCCGAGAGACAACATGGTGCAGCGAGCGGAGATCAACCGAAATACGGTGATCGAGTTCGACCCCGAGCATTCCCAGGCCGATGAATACCGGACCCTTGCAAAGAAGATGGCGGAAAATGAAAAGTTTATCATTCCCCAGCCCCTGGAAATCGATGAGCTGGAGAAGTTGCTCATTGATTATGGTATCGCCTCATAAGATGACGGTTTCGTCCCAGTTTTTACTTTCACGGTTGCATCAATATTAACCCGTAAAATTAAGGGAAAGAAAAGATGATAATGATCAGGTCCATTGTAAGACCGGAAAAGGCGGATAACGTGCTGGCCGCTTTAATGGATGCGGGGTTTCCAGCAGTCACCCGGATGTCGGTTGTGGGAAGGGGCAAGCAGCGGGGCATCAAAATAGGGGAAATCACCTATGATGAAATCCCCAAGGAAATGCTCATTACCGTTATCAAAAGCAAAGACAAGGACTTTGTTATCCGAACGGTGATACAGGCCGCAAAAACCGGTGAAAAAGGCGCGTTCGGCGACGGCAAGATATTCATCTCCCCGGTTGAGGAAGCCTACACCATCAGTTCCGGCATAAAGGAAACCGGTGACGGCGAGCCCGAGGAGGTAAAAATATGAAAGAAATTATGGCCATTATCCGGATGAACATGATCAACCAGACCAAACGGGCGCTGACCGAAGCGGGCTTTTCCTCTATCACGGCCCGTGATGCGCTGGGGAGGGGGAAAGGACTGGTGGACATCAAGCTCCTGGAAGGGGCCGAACAGGGCTATGAAGAGGCCATCTCCCAGCTTGGCCAGAGCCAGCGACTGATCCCCAAACGGGTGCTGTTCATCGTGGTTAAGGACAAGTACGTGGAAAAGACCGTTAAAACCATTATACGGATCAACCAGACCGGCAAGTCGGGGGACGGCAAGATTTTTGTCATGCCCGCGTCCGATTCCGTTAGCGTTCGGACCGGGGAAAGCGGCGACACCACTTTGGATGATCTATAGGAGAAAGAAAATGGCGAATATCTGCGACGAAAAAACGGAATGTATGGCATCGGAGACCTGGCAGGAGCTGGACCCCCAGACGGTCAAGGAGGACATACTCAAGAAATACCCGCCCAAGGTGGCGCGCAAGCGGTCCAAGCACTTTGTGGCCAACAAAAAAGTCGATGAAAACCATTATGAGCCCATACAGGCCAATGTCCGGACCATTCCCGGGATCATCTCCCAGCGGGGATGCTGTTATGCCGGTTGCAAGGGCGTGGTCATGGGGCCCACCCGGGATATTGTGAACCTCACCCACGGGCCGGTGGGGTGCGGGTTTTATTCCTGGCTGACCCGGCGCAACCAGACCGATCCGTCTACAACACCGGATCACCACAACTTCATGACCTATTGCTTTACCACGGACATGCAGGAAAGAGAGATTGTTTTCGGCGGAGAAAAAAAGCTGAAGCAGGCAATTCAGGAGGCATACGACACATTCAAGCCCAAGATGATTTCCGTTTTCTCCACCTGTCCGGTGGGGCTGATCGGCGATGACGTCCATTCCATAACAAAGGAGATGCAGGACAAGCTGGGCATCACCATCTTCGGTTTCAGTTGCGAGGGATACAAGGGTGTGAGCCAGTCCGCCGGCCATCATGTGGCCAATAACGGCCTCTTTCTGAATGTGATCGGAAAAGACGACACTGTTCATGAAGACGAATACAAGGTCAATCTCCTGGGGGAATACAACATCGGCGGGGATGCGTTTATCATCGACAAGCTCTTTGAAAAGTGCGGCATCAAAATTGTTTCCACGTTCAGCGGCAACTCCAGCGTGGACCATTTTTCAAACTCCCACACCGCAGACCTGAACCTGATCATGTGCCACCGGTCCATCAACTATGTGGCGGACATGATGGAACAAAAGTATGGAATACCGTGGATAAAGATCAATTTTCTCGGTGCAAAGGCGACATCCGCATCCCTTCGGAAAATAGCCCAGTATTACGGCGACCAGGCACTGATCGACCGGGTGGAGGAAGTGATCGCCGAAGAGATGCCGGCCGTTGAAAAAGCCCAGGCCGACGTCCGGCCTCGCCTGGAAGGCAAGTTGGCCATGATGTTCGTGGGCGGATCACGCGCCCATCACTACCAGGAATTGTTCAGCGATATGGGAATAAAAACCATTGCGGCCGGTTACGAGTTTGCCCACAGGGACGACTATGAAGGCCGTCAGGTGCTGTCTGACATAAAAATTGATGCGGACAGCCGAAATATCGAACAACTGGAGGTGCACAAAGATCCGGAAAAATACCAGCCCCGGATCGACGAAAAAGATATCGAAGCAGGCGAGCACCGCGGCGTAAAGCTGAAATTCTACGAAGGCATGATGGCGGACATGGAGGAAGAGACCACTTTTGCCATCGACGATATCAGCCAGTATGAAACAGAACAACTCATAGAGTTGTACAAACCCGACATTTTCTGCGCAGGTATAAAGGAAAAGTACATGGTCCAGAAGCACGGCCTGCCCATGAAGCAGCTGCACAGCTACGACAGCGGCGGGCCATACGCCGGCTACAAAGGCGCGATCAACTTTTATTATGAAATTGACCGCATGATCAACACCCGTGTCTGGCGCCATATCAAACCACCGTGGGAGAAGGCGCCGGAACTGGCGGCCATGTACGGCAATCAATAAACCACAGGAGCACTGCGATGTTACTACGACATACCCCCAGAGAAATTACCGACCGCAAGGCATTAACCGTTAATCCGGCAAAGACGTGCCAGCCCATCGGGGCCATGTATGCCTCTCTGGGCATTCACGGCTGCCTGCCTCACAGCCACGGCTCTCAGGGCTGTTATGCCTATCACCGGTCCACGTTGACCCGGCACTACAGGGAACCGGTCATGGCCGCCACCAGCTCCTTTACGGAGGGCGCTTCTGTATTCGGCGGCCAGGCCAACCTGCTGCAGGCCATACAGAATATTTTTACCATTTATGAACCGGATGTGATCGCGGTGCATACCACCTGCCTGTCCGAAACCATCGGCGACGATATCACCCAGATACTGGCAAAGGCCCGGGCCGACGGCAAGGTGCCGGAGAATAAAATTGTTTTCCATGCCAACACGCCCAGTTATGTGGGATCCCATGTGACGGGCTTCGCCAACATGACAAAGGCAATGGTGGACTATTTCGCCGAGACCAACGGTCACAAGGCGAAATCCATTAACCTGATTCCCGGGTGGGTGGAGCCGGCCGACATGAAGGAAATCAAGCGCATCATCGGTGAAATGGGCATCCGCTCTATCATGTTCCCGGATACGGAAAACGTGCTCAACGGCCCCCAGACCGGCAAATATACAATGTATCCCAAGGGCGGTGTCACCATCGACGAGCTGAAAGAGACCGGCAGCAGCCGGGGCACCCTCGCCCTGGGCCGAATGGGATCGGGACCGGCCGCGCTCGCACTGGATTCAAAATGCAAGGTCCCCTGCGAAATCCTCGACCTGCCCATCGGCCTGCAGGCCACGGACCGGTTTGTGGATGCCCTGAGGAAGATGGCCGGGGTGACGGTTCCGGATTCACTCAATATCGAGCGGGGCCAGTTGATGGACATTATCACCGACATGCAGGCCTATTTTTACCACAAAAAAGTCGCGCTGGTGGGTGATCCAGACCAGCTTGAGGCGCTGACGGAATTTCTGGTTGCCATCGGCATGCTGCCCATCCACATTGTCACCGGCACCAAAGACAAGGCGTTTGAAAAACGGATCAAGGCACTGACAGAAGGCTTGCCCCATCCGGTCAACGTCAAGAGCGGGGGCGATATGATGCTGTTTCACCAATGGGTGAAGAACGATCCGGTGGACCTGCTCATGGGCAACACATACGTCAAGTACATTGCACGGGACGAGGATATTCCCTTTGTCCGGTTCGGGTTTCCCATCCTGGACCGGATCGGCCACAGCTATTTTCCCACGGTCGGTTACGCGGGCGGCATGCGACTGCTGGAACAAATCCTGGGTGCCCTGATGGACCGACAGGACAGGGATTCATCTGAAATTGAATTCGAACTGGTAATGTAAAGGAACGGCAAAATGCCATCCATTCCCCTGTTAAAAAAAAGAGAAAAACAGATATACCAGAAAGGTCGCCAGCCCTTTGATATGGTATGCGACCAGAAGAGCCTGGCAGGCGCCATCAGTCAGCGGGCCTGTGTGTTCTGCGGCTCCCGGGTGGTGCTCTACCCCATTGCCGACGCCCTGCATCTGATTCACGGTCCCATCGGATGCGCCTCATACACCTGGGATATTCGCGGCGCGCTGTCATCCGGGCCAGAACTGCACCGCATGAGTTTTTCCACGGACCTCCAGGAAAACGACGTTATTTTCGGGGGCGAAAAGAAACTGTACAACGCCCTGGTGACGTTGATCGAAAAACACCGGCCCGCCGCCGCTTTTGTCTACGCCACCTGCATTGTGGGGGTAATCGGGGATGATATTGATGCGGTATGCCGGCAGGTATCCAGAGAAACGGGCATACCGGTGCTGCCGGTCCATTCAGAAGGGTTCAAAGGCACCAAAAAAGACGGCTACAAGGCCGCCTGCCATGCCATGGCAAAACTGGTGGGCACCGGCGATACCGCTGGCATCGGCCCGCTGAGCCTCAACATCATGGGCGAGTTCAACATTGCCGGCGAAGCCTGGATGATCAAAGACTATTATGAGCGCATGGGGCTTGAAGTGGTCTCCATCTTTACCGGTGACGGCCGGATCGAAAAGATCAAACGCTCCCATGGCGCGGCCCTGAATGTGGTGCAGTGTTCCGGGTCCATGATACACCTGGCCGAGATCATGAAAAATGAGTACGGCATCCCCTATAAACGGGTTTCCTATTTCGGCATCGAGGACATGTCCAAAGCGCTCTACGATGTGGCCGACCATTTTTCAGACCACCCGGAGATCATGGAAAAAGCGCGGTCCCTTGTCCAGGAAGAGATCGAAGCCGTGCTCCCGACCCTCAAACATTACCGGAAAAAACTGGCCGGCAAGAAAGCCGCCATTTATGTGGGCGGCGCATTTAAGGCGTTTTCCATGATCAAGGCTCTGCGCTCGCTGGGCATGGACGTAGTGCTGGCCGGATCTCAGACAGGAAACACCGAGGATTACCAGCTATTAAGAGATATGTGCGATGACGGCACCGTGATCGTGGATGATGCCAATCCCGTGGAGCTTTCCAAGTACTGTCTTGAAAAAGGCGTTGATTTTTTTATCGGCGGCGTAAAGGAAAGGCCCATTGCCTATAAGCTGGGAATCGGTTTCTGCGATCACAATCATGAGCGCAAACTCCCCCTGGCCGGTTACTCGGGAATGATCAACTTTGCCAGAGAGGTGTATGCATCGGCAACCAGTCCGGTCTGGCAGTTTACGCCAAAGCGGCAGCCTTCTGAATGTGAGGTTTAACATGAGGCATAAACAGAATAATGAAAGCTACAAAAGCACGACCAACGCCTGCAAGCAGTGCAGCCCCCTCGGGGCGTCGCTGGTTTTCAGGGGCATTGAAAATGCCGTCCCCCTGCTTCACGGGTCGCAGGGCTGTTCCACCTATATCCGGCGGTATCTGATCAGCCACTTTAACGAGCCGATTGATATTGCGTCCACCAACTTTTCAGAAGAGACGGCGGTTTTCGGGGGTGGGGCCAACCTCAAGCTGGCCATGGACAATATTATCAAACAGTATCAGCCCGACCTGATCGGGATTGCCACCACCTGCCTGAGCGAAACCATCGGCGACGATGTCCCCATGATGCTGAAGCAATACCGGAAGGCCGGTGAAAAGGATCACCTGCCGGCCATTGTTCCCGTGTCCACCCCCAGCTATTCCGGCACCCATATGGACGGGTTTCACGGGGCGGTACGGGCCACGGTGGATGCCATGGCGGAACGGAAAAATCAGGGAACCCATATCAACCTTTTCCCTGGTATGGTGTCGCCGGCGGATTACCGGTACCTGAAAGAGACATTCCGTGATTTCGGGGCGACGGTCCATCTATTGCCCGATTTGTCGGAAACGGTTGATGGTGCGCTGTGGACCGAATACCAGAGAATCCCGCAAGGCGGCACACCCGTAAAACAGATAACAGCCATGGGCGATGCCGTAGCCAGTATCGAGGCGGGCCATGTGCTGGCCCGGTCCGACAGTGCCGGAAAACTGCTTTCCGAGCGGTTCGGCATCCCCTGCCACAGCCCTGGCCTGCCCATCGGCGTGAGAGAGACCGATCATTTTTTTGAAGCCATTTCCGCCATTACCGGAAAACCCATTCCGGAAGCCCATCAGGCGGAACGTGGCCGGCTCATTGATGCCTATGCGGACGGTCATAAATATGTCTTTGAAGCCAAAGCCGTTGTTTACGGCGAAGAGGACCTGGTGATCGGTATGGCGTCATTCTTGTCTGAAATCGGCGTGATCCCGGCAATCTGCGCATCGGGCGGCAAAAGCGGACATCTCAAGGCACGACTTGCCGAGGTTGTATATGATTTTGAGGCGCGGGATATCCAGGTGCTGGAAGGTGTGGATTTTGTCGAGATCGAAGACGCAGCCAGGGCCATACCCCCTGACCTTCTGATCGGCAACAGCAAGGGGTACAAGATGGCCAGGCGGTTGAACGTCCCGCTCATCCGGGTGGGGTTTCCCGTTCATGATCGCATGGGCGGCGCCAGGATTGTTCATCTCGGCTACCGGGGAGCCCAGCAGTTGTTTGATATCATAACCAATACCATTATTGCCCGACGGCAGGAGACTTCACCGGTAGGCTATACGTATATGTAAAAAGGAGGTAACATTGGATCTTTCCCGACATCCATGTTTTAACGCAGATATGAGGGGACGTTACGGAAGGGTGCACCTTCCCGTGGCCCCGCGATGCAATATTCAGTGCAACTATTGTAACCGTTCCTATGACTGTGTCAATGAAAGCCGGCCTGGTGTCACCAGTGCGGTGCTCACGCCCGATCAGGCCATGGCATACCTGGCATTTGTGATGCAGGAAATAAAAAATATATCGGTGGTGGGCATTGCCGGGCCGGGCGATCCCTTTGCCAACCCGGAACAGACCATGAAAACGCTGGCCCTGGTACGGGAGCGGTATCCTGACATGATCTGCTGCCTGGCCACCAACGGCCTGGGCATCGGCCCCTATATCGACGAACTGGCCACACTGAATGTCAGCCATGTCACCATCACGCTGAACGCCCTGGCCCCGGAGATCGGCAGCCGGATTTACGCGTTTGTCCGGCACGGTAAAAAAGTACTGAGCCCGACAGCCGGGTTTTCAATACTTCTTGAAAAACAGCTTGACGCCATCGCAGGGCTCAAGGAAAAGAATATCACCACAAAGGTAAACACCATTATCCTGCCGGGTATCAACGACCACCATATCGAAACAGTGGCCAAAAAAATGGCGGAAATGGATGTGGACATTTTCAACTGTATTCCGTTCTATCCCAATGAAGGCTCGGCATTCAACGATCTTAAGACACCGGACAAAGCGGCGGTCAATGCAATCCGCAACAGGGCAAAACAACACCTGCCCCAGATGTTTCATTGCGCCCGATGCCGGGCGGATGCCGTGGGTATTCTGGGGGAGGCCAACAGTGCCGAAATCATGGAAAAACTCCAGGAATGCGCTAACCTGCCTGAAATTCTGAACGAAACACGACCTCATGTGGCGGTGGCAAGTCTGGAAGGAAAGCTGATCAACCAGAAACTGGGCAAGGCAGAAAAACTATTTATTTACAAAAAAGAGGGCGACAACATAACCCTTGTGGAGACGCGCAAGACCCCCGAGCCGGGCGGCGGGATGCAGCGGTGGGAGGACCTGGGCGAATTGATCAGCGACTGCCGGGCGCTCCTTGTGGCAGGTATCGGCGACAATCCCCGGCGCGCCCTTTCCAGAAAATTAATCGACATTCTGGAACTGGACGGACTGATCGAAGATGCCGTGGAAGCTGTGTTTGAAGGCCATAGCATGAACTATATGCTGCGTCGGGATATTGAGGCGTGCAATAAGCCGTGTGCCAGTACAGGGATGGCCGGCATGGGCTGCATGTAACCAGATGGCCTCAAAATCGAAATCGCTATCGACAAGTTATGGTTCGATTTCGACTCGAATTCATTAAAGACGGCTTTGTAAAAAAGTTCTTTCACCATGAAGAGCATGAAGGACATGAAGAGAGAAAAGGATTAATCATGATTTCAGCTTCATGCTCTTCATGTTCTTCATTGTTATAATGAAAAAGATAACTTTGCTCGACTTTTTACGAGTGCATCATTAAAAGTTGAATGCCAGCTTATGGGTTTGGTTATCTATATGAGGGCATCATTGACGTGCTAATTTTAATACGAAGGGAGTATCATCCATGCAAAAACCCCGGTATCACCTTTTTGTTTGTGCCAGTTTCAGGGCATCGGGCGAGAGCAAGGGCATGTGCAGCGCAAAAGGCGCCACGGACTTTATCTGCTATATTGAAAACGAAATTCTGGACCGGGGCCTGGACGCACAGATCACCAGTACCGGATGCATGAAAATGTGCGACAACGGCCCAATCATGGTGATTTACCCGGAAAATATATGGTACGGCGGTGTCGAATCCGAGGAGATTATCGACGAGATCCTGGATGCGCTGGAAGATGGCGGGACTGCCGATGCTTATGTTCTGTGACGGCTTTGCAAAAAGCGCAGCCCTCACGCGCCCGGTTATGTGGAGGCCCAAAGGCCTCCGCTACATCGGCTGCGGTATAAACCAAATTCGGGACAATTGCCGCAGTCGATGTAGCGGAGGCCTTAAGGCTTCCATTAAAAACTGACCATTAAAAACTGACCAAGTCTCTTGGAAGGCAAATAATGAACCACCTATCATCCGCCACTGTAGTCCGGAACGCCAAACACGGCGATGTGGACGCCATGGTCGGGCTGTTGCGTGACCTTTTCGCCATTGAAGTGGATTTTACATTTGACGAAGCACGCCAGCGCCGCGGCCTGTTTCTGATGACCGACGGCTGCATGAAACACAAGGTCATCAAGGTGGCGGAAACAGACGGGCAGATTGTCGGCATGGCCGTTGCCCAGACCCTGATATCCACTGCAGAAGGCGGACAGACCGTGCTGGTGGAAGATGTGGTGGTGGTGCCGGACTTTCGGGGCAGCGGCATCGGGAAATCGCTGATGAAAAGCATCGGCGATTGGGCCAGAAGCCGCGGGGCCACCCGGCTGCAGCTCCTTGCCGACACACATAATCAGCCGGCCCTGGATTTTTACCGGCATCTGGGGTGGCAGCAGACTCAGCTTATCTGCTTAAGACGGATGATTTTGTAAAAAAATATCCACAGATAATACGGTAAGGGCACGAAAAAAGTGCATGTTTTATTCGTGAAGATTCGTGGGCATATTATCCCACGAATTGACACGAATCTGCACGAATAAGCCAACAGTCAACTCGTGTCCGTCCAGAAATTAGATATTTTGGTCTAGTTCAAGGAAGGCGAAAATTTTAACCGGAGGAATACTTTGCGTATTTTGAGGATTAAAATTTGAGACTGACGCAGAAATCGGGCAAAATAGCAATTTATGGATGGGCACTAACTCGATAA
>JAXHVL010000116.1:0-56532 GCA_034189225.1 Thermodesulfobacteriota bacterium | reverse complement strand
CCTTGTGTTCGCCCGATCAGAGGGCGAACACAAGGTTCGCCCCTACAGATCATTCCTCGAGAGTGAGATAGACACGCCGCATCTTGAACTTTTTACTGCTGCCCGGACTGATACGAAGGCCCGGGGTTTCGGCTTGTCTGCACACCCTTTTCATGATAGTTTTTGTAAATCATGACGATACCGAAACTCCAAAACGTCTGGGCTGCACTCCGGGCGCATTTGCTGGAAGAGAAAATTCCCCACGCCATGATTGGCGCACTTGCGCTATCACAATACGGCGTTGTCCGCTATACAGCGGATATTGATCTGCTGATGGATTTTCAGGATAAGCAGAAGATTATGCAAATGATGGAAACACTGATTTTTGACTGTTTTCACGTCACTGGATATGAATATCTTGAGGACATTTGCCCGACGTTTCGGCGTCCTGGAACAACTGGTACCGTTGCTGCCGGCCTTGGATAAAAAGTGATAGGAGCATTGCCGTGTCTTTTCATTCACGAAAAAATATTCTGGCCGAGCGCCGCTTGATTGTGGAAATGATGAATGCATCAATGCAGCTGGCGTATGAAAAAGGGCCGCATCCCCTGACACCGGGGTGTAACTGCATCGCCTGCGTAAATAAACGAAAACGGAAGCTGGCCGCCCCGGAGAAACCATGGCGGTACCGTCTTTAACTCGGGTACTGCCGGCATTATTTGATAATAGAAAAGTGATGGTGCCGTTCAATGTCATTGGCTTAAACCTTGATGACAGCCATTAGCGTTTAGCCATTAGCTATCAGGTGAAGGTATTCTATCTGTTCAGAAAAGCTGACATAAACAGACCACAGACACAAGGAGTCTTTCATGGCACAACCGATCGTTTCGATTGTAAGGTACGAGGAACCGGAAACTTCCGTGCGCAAGGCTGTTGAGTTGGCCGGCGGGCTGGAACACATGCCGTCCAATCCCAGGGTGTTTATCAAGCCCAATATCGTGTTCTGGACAAAAGAGGTGGCGTTTCCCAAGTGGGGTGTGATCACCACCTCCCGGGTGATCGAGGACATGGTGATTCTGCTCAAGGAGCACGGCGTGACAGACATTACCATCGGCGAGGGCGTGGTGGTGTCAAAACCCACTGACCGGCAAACCCCGGCCCATGCATTCAAGACCCTGGGCTACGAGGCCATGGGGAAAAAATACGGTGTCAAGACAGTTAATGTGTTTGACCGGCCCTTTGAAGCCGTAGATCTGGGCGATGGCGTAGAACTGAATTTTAACACGGATATTCTTCACAGCGATTTCGTGGTGGACATTCCCGTATTGAAAACCCACAACCAGACCGTGGTCAGCCTGGGCATTAAAAATCTGAAAGGCACCATCGACATCAAGTCCCGGAAAAAATGCCACAACATTGAGCCGGGAAAGGACCTTAATTTCATGATTGCCCGGCTGGCGGACAAGATGCCGCCCATGCTGACGGTGCTGGACGGGATTTTTACCCTGGAGCGCGGTCCCGCCTTTGACGGCAAAGTCCATCGCAGCAACATCCTGGCCGCATCCCGGGATGTGCTGTCCGCCGATCTGGTGGGGAGCTGTATTCTCGGTGTGGATCCGGCGGAAGTGCCGCACCTGTGTCATGCCGCGGAAAATCATGGCAGGCCCCTTGACCTGTCCGATGTGACGGTGACGGGTGAGACCATCGAAGACGTGGCATCCGCCCACGGGTATAGCTTTGATTATTATGAGGGCGAGGATGGCAACATGCCGCTCCCATTGGCCAAAGACGGCATCAAGGGCCTGTTTTACCGCAAGTATGACCAGAGCATGTGCACCTATTGCTCCGGACTGAACGGGCTTTTGCTCACCGCCATTCGCTATGCCTGGAAGGGCGAGCCCTGGGACAACATCGAGGTGCTCACCGGCAAATCCATGCAGCCCACCCCGGGCATGAACAAGACCATCCTGGTAGGCAAGTGCATGTGCCAGGCCCACAAGGATAACCCCGATATTCAGGAGATGATTCCCATCAAGGGTTGCCCGCCGGACCCCCGGAAGGCCCTCGAGGCCCTTCAAAAGGCCGGCATCGACGCCAATCCTGACCTGTTTGCCCAGGTGGACAAGCTGCCGGGATTTTTCATGAACAAGTATGCGGGCAAGCCCGAGTACGATGAATCGATGTTCCGGGTGGACTAGGGGTGGCTATTGATCATCCATTTTGATGATATGGGGTTCGATGCCGGTGGCGCTGATTTCCAGGATGCCGATGGATACGGGTTTGCCAAAGCGGCGGTGGCCGGCGCTGCCGGGGTTGAAATACAAGACGCCGTCTTTAACCGTGGCTTCCGGCAGGTGGGTGTGGCCGCTGATAACGGTGTCGAACTGGCCGGCGGGCGCCAGGTCCAGTTGGGCTTTATCATGAATCATGTAGATGAACCGGTTGTCGATCTCCAGGGCTTCGGTAAGGTTGTAGTCGTATGACCATGCGCCCTTGTCCATGTTGCCCCTTACCGCCACAACCGGCGCCAGGGCCTGTAATTCATCAATTACGTCCGGGCTGCCGATGTCGCCGGCATGAAGGATCATGTGAGCGCCTTTGAGGACATCCAATGCCCACTGCCGGATGCGGCCGTGGGTGTCTGATATGATACCGATGCGTTTCATTTTAAAATACTTATCACAATAGAAGGAAAATTGCAAAAAAATGCGTTTGCCAATTTCAGATGAATATGGTTAAGTGTTTTCAGTTGGTGCCCATCCATAAATTGCTATTTTGCCCGATTTCTGCGTCAGGCTCAAATTTTAATCCTCAAAATACGCAAAGTATTCCTCCGGTTAAAATTTTCGCCTTCCTTGAACTCGACCAAAATATCTAATTTCTGGACGAACACTGGTTGGCCCATATCGCACCGGGCAAAACAGTTTTTTAAATCAAATGGTTTACTGTTGTCACGGATATTTCATGATTTGTGACGAATCCTTGTCTTGTAAACAATAATTGCGTGAACGGCTGGAAAAAGAATGAACATGGAAAACCACGGCTTGCGGGACGACATCGTTGCCATCCGCTGGCATGGCCGGGGCGGGCAGGGCGCGATTACCGCGGCCCGTCTTGTGGCTGAAGCGGCCTTTGCGTCGGGTTACGGCGGGGCGGTGATGACGCCGACTTTCGGCACGGAGCGAAGAGGAGCGCCGGTGATGACCTCTTTGAAAATCGCCAGGCAAAAGATCTATGACCTGTCGCCGATCAGCAGGCCTGACATGGTGGTGGTGCTGGACCACCTGCTCATAGAAGAGGCGGATGTCACCGCCGGGCTGAAGGAAGGCGGGCTGATCGTCATCAATTCGCCCAGACTGCCGGATGCTTATCATTTTGACGGCATGACCGTGGCCACGGCGGATGTGACGGCCATTGCGGCCGAAGCGGGCCTTCCCATGGGAATTGTGAATACCGGGATTATCGGGGCCTTTGCAAAAGCCTCCGGGTTGATCTCCCTGGATACGGTCATGACGCCCATTCAACGTGAGTTTCACGGAAAACGGCCGACGGAGAATGCTGAATCGGCCCGGATTGCCTATGAGCGGACACAAATAAATATGACGGCGTAAAAAAACAAAGGGTTGTTTGATGAATTCTGCACATCATAAATGCCGAATATCCCATTCGGAGCCGGGGCCGGGAGACGGCGGACGCACCGGTTCCTGGCGGGTGGTCCGGCCGGTCATTGACCTGGAAAAATGCATTCCGTCAAAAAAAAATAAACTTGCCTGCTTCACCTGCTGGCTCTACTGCCCCGACGGGGTGATTTCCCGGACGGTTCCGCCGGCCATCGATTACGAGTATTGCAAAGGCTGTGAGATCTGTGCCGAAGAGTGCCCGGCCGGCGCCATCACCATGGTATCGGAGGCGGAATTTCTGGCGGATGAATCCCAGCCCGATGAATCCCAGAAGGAGAAATAACCGAATGTACCTTATCGAATCCGGCAATGTGGCGGCTGCCAACGGCGTAAAGCTGGCACGGGCGCAGGTGATTGCGGCCTATCCCATCACGCCCCAGACACCGTTGACGGAGAAGCTGTCCGAGTTTGTGGATGCCGGGGAAATGGATGCCCAATACATTCCCGTGGAAAGCGAGCACAGTGCGATGTCCGTTTGTATTGCCGCATCAAGCACTGGTGCACGGGCGTTTACGGCCACCAGTGCAAACGGCTTACTGTACATGAACGAACAGCTCCACTGGGCCGCGGGCGCCCGGCTGCCCATTGTAATGTGTGTTGTCAACCGGGGGCTGGGTGCACCATGGACCGTGTGGAACGATCATCAGGACGCCATTGCCCAGCGGGATACGGGCTGGATTCAGATGTATGCCTGCGATCATCAGCAGATTATCGATTCGGTGGTCAAGGCCTTTCGTCTGGCCGAAACCGTGAATGTACCGGTGATGGTCTGTTATGACGGCTATATTTTGTCGCACACTTACATGCCCTTTGAAATACCGGCCACCGAGACGGTGGATGCCTTTCTGCCGCCTTATTCGCCGGTCTATGCGCTGGACCCGGCAGAACCGGCCAACCTCAATACGGTCACCCTTCCCAATACCCGGCCCAATGTGAGGGGAGAAATGGCCCCCGGTTACATGGAAATCCGGCATGATCTCCATACCGGCATTCGGCGGGCCATTGATGTATTGCAGGATATTGACCGGGATTTTTATACCGCATTCGGCCGGAACGGTCATTCCCATATCGAGCCCTACCGGTGCGAGGACGCCGCGTTTGTGGCCATATGCATGGGGTCGCTTTCCTACCAGCTGAGGGATGTGATCGACCTGCTGCGCGAGGACGGGCTTTCCGTCGGGGTGGCCGGCCTTCGCCTGTATCGTCCGTTCCCCGACCAGTCGGTTGTTGACATACTCGCCGGCCGGGACGTGGTGATGGTGTTTGAAAAGGGCCTGAGTTACGGCAATGAAGGCGCCCTTTATGCGGATATCAAATCCGCTTTGTACAATTGCACCGACCGCCCCCGGCTCCACAATTATATTCTGGGACTCGGCGGCAGGGAAATCAGGACGCGGGATCTGATCGACGCCGTTCGAACCTCCTGCACCCGGCCGGAAACGGTGGGCGGGGTGCCACATTGGATCGGGCTGAGCCCTGAACTTGCATAATGAGTAGGATTGATTAAGTGCTGAAGGGAACCCCATGACCCAGAAAACAACCATATTGACGTTGCCGGATGAAGAACTGGTTCATCCGGGAAACCGGGCCTGCGCAGGGTGCGGGCTCAGCATTGTTTACCGAACCGGCCTCAAGGCGCTGGGACGGGACACGATTCTCGTGGTGCCGCCGAGCTGCCTGACCGTGCTTCAGGGGTTGTATCCCATTGCTGCCACACAGCTGCCCTGCCTGAATGTGACATTTGCCTCAACGGCAGCCGGAGCCACCGGCGTCCTTGGGGCCCTCAGGGCGCTGGGCCGCACCCAAACCACCGTGGCGGCATGGGCCGGAGACGGCGGCACCAGCGATATCGGAATTCAGGCGCTGTCCGGCGCCTGTGAACGCGGCGAGGATTTTATCTTTATCTGTTACGATAATGAAGCCTATATGAATACGGGTATTCAGCGGTCCGGCACAACGCCGCAGGGGGTGATTACCACGACGACCCCCATCACGGGCAAGCCGCAGGAAAAAAAGGACATGCCGGCCATCATGGCGGCCCACGGGCTCAATTACGTGGCAACGGCCTCCGCCGCCTATCCGCTGGATCTATATGACAAAATCGTGAAGGCCAAAACCATTGCCGGTCCCCGCTATATTCATGTGCACACCCCCTGTCCCCCGGGGTGGGGGTTTGAAACCCGGTATACCGTGAAAATCGGAAAGCTGGCGGTCAAAACGGGCCTTTTTGACCTTTATGAAACCGTCAATTCAGACTTCCGGCTGACGGGCGCATCCAGGAAGCTGCTGGGCAAAGACAGACTGCCGGTGGCCGATTATTTTGCCGCTCAGACCCGTTTTAAAGCCATGCCCCCGGAACAGCGGGCAGATGTCCAGAAAGCGGTGGATGCCAAGTGGATGGATTATGAAAACACTTGTTAACAGTACCAGATCTCTGCGGATTCGTTTTGACGGGGATCATATACTGGCAAAAGCCGGCGACATGGTCCTGGATGTCGTCATGGAAAAGGAAGATGCATCTCCTCTGCGGATCTGCACCAAAGCGGGGTACAGCGGATGGACATATACCCGGAAAACCGCCCCCATCGATTTTTCCGGCTCGCTTTCCTGCAATGGGCGCCATTATTCCCTGACGCCCGGTCACTGCAAGGGCATTACCGACTGGACAGTCGGTTATCTCCGACGCGAGACCTTCTGGAACTGGGCGTCTGCGGCCGGGATGCTGGCCGACGGCCGATCGTTCGGCATGAACCTGGCCTGCGGCGTGAATGAAACCGGTGCCACGGAAAACGCCTTCTGGCTGGACGGGGTGCAGACAAAGGTGGACACGGTGAACTTCTCCTTTGATGCCCGCGCCATGGAGAACGAGTGGCGGGTTTGGTCCGCCGACGGCAAAATCGATCTCGTGTTCTCCCCGGCGGCCAGCCGATCCGAACATTTGAACGCTGTTCTTGTGGCCTCCCGGTTTACCAAGTTCGTCGGAAGTTTTTCCGGAACCGTGGTCTGCGACCGGCACGGCAGGACGGATATCGCCGCGATGCCCGGCTGGACCGAGGATCATTTCGCCCGGTGGTAGGCAAATGGCGGTACTGCGCAAAATTGCCATGCGACATTAAATCTTATGACCGATAACGATAAAACCGAAACCGAATTCCAACGCTACCGGATAACCCCCAGGGTCCTGGAAGACCTGGAGCAGCGCGCAACGCCGGGAATGTTTTTCTATATCGCCGTCACCCTGGTGGTGCTGGGCGTGAATGATTTTTATCTGCGGCATACTGTATTTTCCGCGATTTTTTTTACCGCTATTTCGGTCATCGCCGTGTTCCGGATCGCCCAGTACTATTTTATTCAGCGGTTCTACGAACGGCACATGCAGTTAAAGCGCCGGGTTTTGCTTGCCAGCGCCTGCGCCACCGCTCTGACCTGGGGAATGGGATTTGCCTATTTCATGGTCCAGCCCCTTGCAACGACCTCTTACGTGGTGGTCATCGCCAGCACGGTGGGGCTGACCGCCGGCGGTGCCATCGCATTTCTGCCCGTCTGGCCGCTGGCGGTGGGCTACAGTGTTTTCACGCTCCTGCCCGGCGCCCTGACCATGGGCCTGCTGGGCATCCATCTGCCCATAGTGGTACTGCTGTTCGTGTATATGCTTTATCTGGCCATTATTACTTCCCGCGGCAACCGGGAATACTGGGGTGCGCTTGAAAACGAGCATCTGCTGTGGCTGAAAAACGAAGAAATCAGAAAACTCAGCAGAATTGACGGGTTGACCGGCCTCTATAATCGGCGTTATTTTGAAGAAATCTTTAACAAGAGCTGGAAGGTCGCCGAACGGAACCGGACGCCCATTGCCTTGATGATCGGCGATATCGATCATTTCAAAGAGATTAACGATACGTACGGCCATCCGGCCGGTGATCTGTTTTTAAAAGAGATTGCCCGCCTTTTACAGGATATTGTCAAACGGGAAACCGATTTTATTGCCCGTTACGGGGGCGAGGAGTTCGTGATTCTGATGATGAACATCGGGAGCGAGGATACCCGGCAGTTTGCTGAAAAGATTCATGCCGAAGTCAGTAACATGCGGGTGGCATATGAAAACCAGGTGATGCAGGTAAGCCTAAGTCTTGGCGTGATCACAGGAGTGCCGGGACGGGAGGAATCCACAGAAGGATTTTTGAAAAAAGCCGATGATGCCCTTTACCGGGCCAAAAAGGAAGGGCGGAACCGGGTGGTCTTTTACGGGGAGGCGTAAAAACCAATGATAATGGAAAGCAAAACCTGAGGAAAGGAAATGGGACATGACCGCACCTGACAATACCGGTGACATATCGCCGGCGGAGATTATTGCACAACCGTTTACACTAGGCTGCGGTCAGATCATCAAAAACCGGCTGATGAAATCCGCCATGTCCGAGGCCCTCGGCACCACGGATAACCATGTGACCGACGGTCTGGTCACATTGTTTGACCGGTGGGCAAGGGGAGGGACGGGCCTGCTGGTCACCGGCAATGTTATGGTGGACCGAAAAGCCCTGGGAGAACCCAATAACGTGGCGGTGGAAGATGAACGCGATATGGCGCTGCTGCAAGCCTGGGCAAGGGCCGGAACGCAGAATAACACCCAGTTGTGGATGCAGTTGAATCATCCCGGCAAGCAGGCGCCCAAGGGGCTGAATGCGGAGACCGTGGCGCCTTCGCCGATTGCCTTCAGCAAGCCCATGCAGCGGTATTTTCACACGCCCCGGGAACTTACCGGCGATGAAATTATGGAGATTATTGAGCGCTTTGGGAAAAGCGCTGAAATAGCAAAGAAGGCGGGCTTTACCGGAGTTCAGATCCACGGCGCTCACGGTTATCTGGTGAGTCAGTTTTTGTCGCCGCACCATAATCAGCGGACCGATGAATGGGGGGGCAGCCCGGAAAACCGCCGACGATTTGCCCTGACGGTATACCGGCGCATCCGCGACGGGGTCGGCGAGGATTTTCCGGTGGCCATAAAACTGAATTCCGCGGATTTTCAGCGCGGCGGATTCACGGAGGAAGAATCCATTGCGGCCATTCAGGCCCTGGCGGCCGAAGGCATTGATCTTGTGGAGGTGTCCGGCGGCACCTATGAGGCGCCCGCCATGAGCGTAGGGAAGATTTCTCAAAGCACCCGCGAGCGGGAAGCCTATTTTCTGACATTTGCCGAAACGGTGCGCCGGCAGGTGGATGTTTCCCTGGCCGTGACCGGGGGCTTCAGAACCGCACCGGTGATGGCAAAGGCCCTCGCTGACAACAGCCTGGATATGATCGGCATGGCCCGGCCCCTGGCGGTGGACCCCGAATATGCGGACAAATTGCTTCGCAACGAGGTACCGGATGTGACCATCAAGCCCATTACAACCGGCATTAAATTTGTGGACAAGCTGGCCCTGATGGAAGTCTCCTGGTACAATCGCCAGCTTCGCCGCATGGCAAAGGGCAGGGACCCGAAGCCCGATGAAAGCGGTTTGATGTCATTCATCAAGGTGATGGTCAGCACGGTCTATCGAACCGGCCAGACAAGACGGCTGCGGGCCTGAAGCCGTTATGCTTTATTCAGTCAATAAAACCTGGTCCTCCGGGGTCTGAGTTGACTTTATTGGTGTGTTTTTCAGGCAGCCGAAAAACGTGGCCGGCAACACGTGCCCCGCCCCTTGCAGCGCAGCCGAGCAGGGGCGGTTTTTTCGGAAGACGCGGGCAGACTGTTTGAGCAGACGAGGTTTAATGCATCTGCAGGAAAGGACAGGCGAGTTTCTGCCCGCGCCGAAAAAACCGTCCCTGCGAGGGTAGCCGAAGGCCAAGCTGCGGGGCGCCCTTTCTTTTGCATACTTTTCTTTGGGCGAGCAAAGAAAAGTATGAATGATAAATTGGTTGTTCAATCCGGAGACGCTCACGGCCAAGCTAATGCTTTGGCCGTGCAACCCGCCGATAAGGCGCAAAGCACGAAATTGGAAATTCGAAAGAAATCCGAATATCAAATGTTCCAATGATCAAAAGAGAGGCCGCCGTGTTCCGTAGCATAAATTTGATTCATATATCTTCGTGTCCTTCGTGGTGATCAACCTCAGGTAATTGAACCATGAAGATCACGAAGGACACGAAGGGGCAGTGCGGGCAATATGAGCCTTCGGATTTTGAATTTTACTATAAACCTTTTCAAGTTTCAGGGATATGTGATGACAAATGATACACCTTTGGTAAATTCAGTGGATATCGGGGACGCCACCATGGAGTACCTTTTATATGAGCCTTCGGGAAACGCCGGTGCGGATGCGCCCACCATTATTTTCATGCATGCCACCGGCTTCATGCCCTGGATATGGCATCCCATCTGCCGTCATTTCAGGGATTCGGCCAGGATCATTTCCCCCTACTTCTGCGATCATCGCGAGGTCGAACCGGAAGACGGCGGATTGAGCTGGCTGCGGCTGGGCGAGGATGTCGCCCGGTTGTGCGAAGCATTGGCTCTGGAACGTCCCTACATGGTGGGGCATTCCATGGGCGGTGCGGTGTTGACCATTGCCGCTGGCCGGTTCGGCGTGGTTCCTGAAAGCATGATTCTTTTTGAACCGATTTTCCTGCCGTCCGCTGTCTACAATATCCCTCTGCGGGTGGAGGATCATCCCCTGGCGGGTAAGTCCATCAAGCGCCGCAATGCCTGGGATGACAAAGACTCGGCCCGTGATTACCTTCGTTCCAAGCCGCTTTTTGCCCGGTGGGACGATGAGATGCTGGACATGTATCTTGATTACGGATTCACCGAAACCGAGGGCGGCGGCCTGTCCCTGGCCTGTCACCCCAGGAAAGAGGCATCCATGTTCATGGGCTCCATGGCCTATGACCCCTGGCCCATCATTCCCAATGTTACCTGTCCGGTGCTGGTGCTGGAGGGAGAGCACACGGAGAACAAGGGGTTCATCAATTTCAGGGAAGCGGCGGAAATGTTTCCCAACGGCGTCTATCGCCTGGTGGAAGATGCCGGCCATTTGATCCCCATGGAAAAACCCGGTGAGACAGTGTTTATTATTAAGGATTTTTTTGAGACACTTTAACCCGTGTATTTTAAGACACGGGGCGTCCACGCGGCCGCCGGCGTTTTGATAATATTATTTTCTTTCTTTTATTGCAGTATGTTAAACAATAATGAGGGTGGGTTGTAGGGTTTCGGCACGGTTATTGATTCCTGTAAAATAATAATACAAGGAACACCTTATGACCAATACAACAAAACATTCTCCCAACCGGCTGATTCATGAAAGCAGCCCGTACCTGCGCCAGCATGCCGACAATCTCGTAGACTGGTACCCCTGGTCGGATGAGGCCATTGAAACGGCAAGACGGGATGACAAACCGTTGCTGTTGTCCATCGGGTATTCCACCTGCCACTGGTGCCATGTGATGGCGGATGAGTCGTTTTCCGATCCGGATGCGGCGGCGATCATGAACCGCCATTTCGTGTGCGTGAAGGTGGACCGGGAGGAGCGGCCGGACATCGACACCCTCTATATTACGGCAGTAAGTGCCATGACCGGTTCGGCTGGCTGGCCGCTGCACGTGTTTCTTGACCCGGAAACCCTCCAGCCGTTTTTCGGGGGCACCTATTTCCCGCCGCAAAGCCGGCTGGGAATGGCATCATGGTCCGAGTTGCTCAAAAAAATTGCAGCGGCCTGGAACAATCCGGGGGAAAGGGCCAGGCTGGGGGAGACGACCGACGCGGTGGCGGAGTATTTAAATAAACGGCTTGGCGCCGAACCCGTATCGGGCACGCCGGGTCAATCAACGGGTCAATCACCCGACCAACCGCTGGGAAAGCTGCTGGGAAAGCTGCTGGACCGCGCCATGGCGGCCTTTTCGCAGATATATGATCCGGACAGGGGCGGGTTCGGCAATGTTCCCAAGTTTCCCATGCCCTCGATTCTGCATTTTCTGATCGCCCTTGCCGCTGAAAACCGGCCTCAGTCGGAAAATGCCCGGAACATGGCGGTTCATACGTTAAACGCGATGGCAGCCGGTGGAATATACGACCAGCTTGGGGGCGGCTTCCATCGGTATTCAACAGACGGGAACTGGCATCTTCCCCACTTTGAGAAGATGCTTTACGATAACGGCCAGTTGCTTGCCGTACTGGCCGATGCTTATCTTCTGACAAAAGATACGGCCCTGCTGCGGGTGGCCGAACAAACCGCCGATTATATCCTTCGGGACATGACCCATCCGGAAGGCGGCTTTTACTCGGCCGAGGATGCGGACAGTCCGCTGCCTGAAGACCCTTCGGAACATGCCGAAGGCGCCTTTTATGTGTGGACGGAAGCAGGGGTAAAAGGGTTACTGTCGCCGCCGGCGGCGCGGCTCGTCACAAGCCGTTTCGGCGTGCGGCCGGAAGGCAATGTGGCGAACGATCCCCATGGTGAATTCGACGGAAAGAACGTGCTGTTTCAGGCCAGAACGGTTGCTGATACGGCCGCTGCGGTGGGAATCCGGCCGGACGAAGCCGACGGCCTCCTGGATGCGGCGATAAAGGATCTCATGGCGCACCGGCAGACCCGGCCGCGGCCCCACCTGGATGACAAGATCATTACCGCCTGGAACGGGCTGATGATTTCCGGGCTTTCCAGGGTCGCCCGGGTATCCGGCGATTCCCGGTATCACGCCGCGGCTGAAAAAGCGGCCGGGTTTGTTGGCAACAACCTGATGGGCGGCAGCGAAGGCCGGGCAACGGGACTGAACCGCATCTGGCGGGCCGGTGAAAGCCGGATTCCGGGGTTTGCGGAGGATTATGCCTTTTTTATCAAGGGCTTGCTTGACCTTTATGAAATCCGGTTTGATCCGCAATGGCGCGATATGGCGGTGTCGCTGGCCGAAGAGATGCTGGGGCTTTTTTTTGAACCGGCCACCGGTGCGGTATACCAGACAAGGGAGGGACATGACCCCCATATCCGGCTGCGGGTCCGGGAAACGGCCGACAACGTATTGCCGGCCGCGGGCTCGATCATGGCGGATAATCTGGCACGGCTGTATCGTCTTACAGGGCAGCCGGCGTTCTTGAATGCCGCGGAAAAGATCCTTCAGGCCGCGGTCCCGTTGCTGGCACAGCAGCCGTCACTGGCGCCTGCGTTGCTCACGGCGGCCATGGGGATGGAGAAAGAACGGGAATAAATCAGTCGATTACCATCAAGAAAGGAGGTTTCAATGGATTTCAGAGAATTGGTATATGCACGGCGCGCGGTGAATTTTTTCGATCCGGACCGGGAGGTCCCCGAGGCGTTGGTGCGGGAAATGGTGGAACTGGCAGCCCAGACGCCATCGAGCTTTAATCTTCAGCCGTGGTCCCTGATGGTGCTGCGCAACACCGATGAAAAGCAGCGGCTTCAGAAGCTGGCCATGAAACAGGAAAAGGTGTCCCAGGCGCCGGTCACCCTGATCGTGCTGGCCGACCGCGATGGGTGGAAGGCGGAGAACCCCTTTGTGGAGAAGGTATTTCAGGAGAACCTCAAGGCCGGCATCATGGCGGAAGAACAGCGGGACTGGTTTGACAGCACACGGGAAAAGATTTACGGGTTCAGTGATGACGCCGCCCAGGCCTTTGCCTGCAAGAATGCGGGGTTTTTCGCCATGTCGCTTATGCTGGCCGGCAAAGCCCTGGGGCTGGACACCCATCCCATGGACGGGTTTGATCATCACGCCGTGCGCAGGGAGTTCAATATTCCGGAGAATTACTGGGTGCCCCTGTTGCTTGCGGTGGGGTATTTTGATACAACCAAAACGCTGGCACCGCCGAAATGGCGGAAGGGGTATGATGATATCGTGGTGACTTTTGACTGACGGCTTCGTAAAAAGTCCAATATCTGCGTTGCGATGCATCTCTCGTCATGTCACGTACGCCTGAGTACGCTCCATTCCTCGAGATACATCGGCGCCCCCAATCGTAAGCCGGGCTTGAACTTTTTACTTTGCCGTCGGCAAGCGACTTTTTACGAGTGCATCTTTACTGACAACAATTACAGCGCGAATATTGGATTTTTTAACAATCATAGGGGTGGCGGTGGCCCTGGCCATGGACGCTTTTGCCGTGTCCATCGCCTCGGGGGTGTACCTTCGTAATGTCACGGCCCGGCAGTTTTTTCGGCTGTCCTGGCACTTCGGCCTTTTTCAGGGACTGATGCCGGTGATCGGTTGGTATGCGGGCGGCACGGTGCGGCAGTGGATTGCGCAGTACGATCACTGGGTGGCGTTCATTCTTCTGGCCCTGGTGAGCGGGGATATGTTCCGGCAGGCGTTTGAAAAGGATACGGGCGATGAACGCATTGTAAGGGACCCGAGCAAAGGATTCCGGCTGGTGATGCTCTCGATGGCCACCAGCATAGACGCACTTGCCGTGGGGTTCAGCTTTTCCATGCTGAATATTTCCATATGGGGGCCGGCCCTGATTATCGGCATCACCGCCGCCGGATTTACCCTGGCGGGCCTGCTGCTGGGCAGCCGGGCGGAAAATATTTCGATATTGCGCCGATATTCAGCATTACTGGGCGGTCTTGTACTGATCGGCATCGGGGTCCGGATTCTCTACTCCCATGGCGTGTTTCATGTCGGCTGAAGGCGGGCTTCGGCTGGGGGCGGGAAAAAAGGAGGTCATTATGACAAAGAAAATTCGTCAGGCATGTGTGTGTGAAAAGTGCGGCAATGGATCGGAAATGGAGATCGTGTGCTCCTTGCATGAATACGAAGAAGCAAAGCACGAAATTCGAAATTCGAAACAAATCCGAATATCAAATTTCCCAATGACCAAAACAGATACCGGAGTGTTACGGGGCATCGATGCGATGGATCTATCTTCGTGCTCTTCGTGGTAATCAACTCCAGACAATTGAACCACGAAGTTCACGAAGGGTGAGTTCAGACTATAAACAATCCCTTTATAGGGGTAACCAAATCCGGCCCCTCTGGGGTCGGATGTTTACTCGACAGTGTGGTTGAAACCATGATGAAGAATTCCCCGGTTCCCCTCTCAGCTGACATTGACACCTCAATCTTTGAACACCAGTTTCCCGCCGATAAAACCGGCAACGCCCGTTGCGGCCACCATAATCAGGTTCAGCAATACAAAGCCGGTTTTCTGAAGGCCCGTTCCTGTTTCAAGAATATCAGGCTGGGCCAGGCACCAGATCACCACCAGCAGGCAGGAAACGGTGGTGACAGAAGCTGCAATGATTTTGTTTCTGAAAACCGGGGTGAGACGACCGCCGTATTTCCGCTGCCAGGCGTTAGCACCGGAATACAGCACCACCGGAAGGGAGAGCAGAACCAGGAGATTGTTATAAAGGGCGGCCCTGCCCAACGCGCCCTGGGAAATGACAAAGGTCAGCAGCACGAACAGAACGGATACCGGCAAAACCCCGTTGGGAAAGTGAACGGAAACGGGGTGGGCATGGTGCCTGACCATCAGGTCATTGACCGTGCCGAACAGGCCGGCGGAGTGAGTACTTTGTTCGATGCCGCCTGTTTTTTGGGCAGCATCGGTCGAGGTTCCCGGCTGCGTTTCAGCGGTGACCCCGCTTTTCTCCAGCATCTTTTTTTCGCGCGCCAACTGCTTTGCCGTTTTAGCGGCCTGGATTGTCTCGGCCTCTTGGTCGGAAACCGCCTCGAATTTGCTCTTATCCGCACCGCATACCGGGCATTTTTCGGGCGGTTCCTCGTCCTCGTGAATATAATCGCAAACCTTGCATCGCCATTTTTTCATGACGGATTCTCCTGTTTTAAACAATGCTGATTTGCGTTTCATTTTCCCACAGTCCGTGGATGTTGCAGTATGACGTCGCCAGCAGGGTGCCGGGTTTCTGGAGCTTCATCCGCGTTGTGGCATAGGGTTCGGTGTATACCGGCCCCTCGTTGGGGCCTGCCACGGCCTCGCCGTGAACGGAGAATTGAAAGGTGCCGACTTCATAAGCGAACTTGTCGTCATCAGGCTTGAAGTAGAGCTTGATCCACCGGATGTGGTGTTCCGTGGTGTTGGGGTGGGGAATTTCTTTTCCAATGGACAGGGTGACGTCAAAAGGCGTATCCACTGAAACGCTTGTGGGGCATTCAATAACCGGCACATGCTTTTCGTTTTTCCAGTCGCCGCTTTGATAAAATTCACAGGTTTTTGTGTGTTCCATTTCGATCCTCCTTTTTTAGGGGTTATGTTGATTGAATCCGTCAGCTATTCTGTTTAAATAAACTATATCGTCTTCCGGGCCCGGACAATGCGGTAAATGATGTATTTCCTTTTGCAAAAGCATGTAGCTGGCAACTGCATCGTTATGACCCGTCATTGCCTGTCTCCTTTCCGGCCAATCGCAGGAGAATGAATGAAAATACAACATATATTATGTCTATATGGAGTAAACCGATTATTTACCTGTTCATGCCAACAAGGTTAGATTGTTAAATATAATCGGTTCATATTTTCAAAACCATCGAAGCGTTAAAGGAGCAGAATCACCATGACACATCATCATCTGAAGGTGGGCGATACGGCCCCGGAATTTACGCTCAACAACCAGGACAATCAGGCTGTGAACCCGATGTCACTGACGGGCAAGAGAATCCTTCTGTCTTTTCACCCGCTGGCCTGGACATCGATCTGCGAGATCCAGATGCGCACCCTGGAAGTGAAGCATACGGTTTTCAAGGAACTGGAAGTCATGGCCTACGGCATCAGCGTGGACAGTCTCAAATGCAAGCAGGCATGGGCGGACGCCATGGGAATTAAGGAAACCAATCTGCTGGCCGATTTTTGGCCCCACGGGGGGGTGGCCAGGGAATACGGATTGTTTCTGGAAGATATGGGCATTTCCGGTCGGGCCAACGTCCTGATCGCTCCGGACCGCACCATCGAATGGATTAAGGAATATGACATTCACCAGGTGCCGGACATAGAAGCGATCATCGCTTTTGTTAATGAACAGAAAGAATGAAAGGAGACGGCAGCCATGAAAAACAGCTTTTTCAGGTATATTGTCATCGCCTTGGTCCTGTTCCTGGGGGCGCTGTGGTCCTTCAGCGCGGCCGATCAGACGGCCGGGGGTTATCCCAATGGAGATTTCATCACGGACGCCCAATGGCTGAAAGCCCACCTGACAGATAAGGACCTGGTGGTTGTGGATGTCCGGACAGACGAGCACTACGACGGCAGTGTCATTCCCGGAGCTGTGCGCCTGCCCTGGTCCGATTTCCGGCTCAACGATGTGGCCGAAGATCTGGCCTCAACGTTCGTGGGCGTTCGCCAGGCCCAGGAAATACTCGGCCGGCACGGGATCACCCGCAAGGATACGGTGGTGCTGTATGATTCGGTGAAAAGAGACGGCGGTGCAACGGCGTCCTATGTGTTTTGGATGCTTGATGTGCTGGGGCATGAAAACAAGATGATCCTGGAGCGCGGGATTGATGCGTGGCGGGACGCCGGGTATGAGGTCACCACCGAGCCCAGGACGCCCGAACCGTTGTTGTATCAGGCGCCGGCAGGGGAGGTGAACCGAGGGAAGTTCATTAACGGGCAATTCGTTTATAATCGCTTGGGCGATCTTTATTATCAGATCATGGATGTGCGGTCCCGCGCGGAGTATGTTGGAGAAAAGGGTACCACCGGTCTTGACGGCAATCCTTTGAAACTCGGCCATATCCCCACCGCCGTCAATATTAATTATGAATCGGCCTGGACCGATGCCGATACCAAGGCGCTGAAATCCTATCCTGAACTGCAGTCGCTTTACAGGGGTCTTGATCCTTCAAGGGGCATCATCGTCTACTGCAACTCCGGCCGGCGAAGCGCATTTTCTTATTATGTGCTGCGGCTCATGGGATTTGAAAACGTGTTCACATATGAAGCATCCTGGAAGGAGTGGGGCAATCCGGATAAGTTTTTTCCGGTGGAAACCAGGGAAAACCGCCTGGCGGGCGACATGTTGCCGGATGCTTCCGGGCAGGCGGCTTCTTCCGGGCGAATCAAAACCCAGGATGGAAAGACCGGTAAACCGTCGTTCGGCGAACCGTCCGGCGGCTATGTCTCATGCGGAGGTTGATTATGCAGAATAACAATACACCATCACCATACTGGAAATGGCTTCCGGCCGCCTTTGCCCTGGCGGGCATCATTCTCTTTGTTTTTGCCACATACGGTCCCCCGGCCTCCTCCAGCGGATTTGTCAGCACCCTGAAGGGTGCGATTCAGACGGTTGCCCCGGACTATGTGGATGCAAAGGCCCATTACCGCATGCTGCCCGACACCGGTTCATGGCTGTTCGCCTTTGTACTGGGCATGGCCATTGGCGGCTTTATTGCGGGCCGAACCTTCAGCATACCGGTTCGGGACATCCCCGAAATATGGGAAAAGCGGTTCGGCAGCAGTAAAGTAAAACGATTTGCCGCCGCCTTCGCGGGCGGGTTCATTATTCTGTTCGCTTCAAGGCTGGCTGGCGGTTGTACGCTGGGGCTCTTCATCTCGGGGTCCACCCAGCTGGCCGTCAGCGGTCTGTATTTCGGCGTGCTGATTTTCGGTTTTGCCATGCTGACGGCCCATTTCGTCTATAGCGGTATCGGAAAGGGGGGGAAATGAGTGCTGAAATATGGCTGGGATTATTGTCCGGCATTGCATTCGGGTTCGTTATCCAGCGCATCGGCGCCACCAATGCAGATAAGATGGCGAGGGCACATTTGATGATGGAAGGCGATATTCCGCGGTTCATGCTGACGGCGGTGCTGCTTTCATCTGTGGGTCTGCTGGGGTTACAGGCGGTCGGCGTGGGCCGTACATTGATCATTCCCACCAGCCTGGTGGCCACCAGTGTCGCCGGCATTCTGTTCGGCCTGGGCTGGGGGCTGTGTGGCTATTGTCCGGGCACCACCTGGGCCGCGGCTGGCGAAGGCCGGATGGACGCCGTGTTCGCCCTCGTCGGTGGCCTGGCCGGAGCGGCCCTGTTCGCCCAGCTGCATGAATTTTTGATCCCGTTGCTTCACGCCCCCACCAATGTGGGGCAGATTACCCTTTCGGGCTGGTTCGGCAGCAAGCCCTTGGCGGTGGCCGTTTTTGTCGTCGTGTTCGGTATCTGCATATGGGCTATCGGTATTTTATGGGGAAGGGGCGAAGATGTGTAGAAAAGTTGAAACAAAGGTGTCATCGGTATTGGTCTTGTTTGTCTGTTTCATATTCTGGATTGGCGGGCCGGGCTGCGGCCAAACCGGTACAGAGGCCATATCGCTGTCAGTGCCCAGGGGATATGTAGCCACTGTCGAGCTCGACATGGACGGCCGCCGTGTAGGCTTCGGGCCGTTTGTGGGCTATTATTTCAAGCCCGAAGAACCCGCTGACCTGACTCGGCTTGAGTTCGTCTGTTTTAATGAGCAGTTGTTTTACACCCGGGATATGCCGGAAAATGCAAAACTTTTTGAAGGGGAGGCGGTTTTTACCCGACTGCCGGAAGCCGATATGTCGCTTCCTGCTGAACACCGTATTAACCCTGTATTTTTCCCGGATGTTCCGGAGAAATGGCTTCAGACACGACCGTCTCCGCAAGACGCGTTTCTTCATTTTCATTCCTGCTATGACGCCGCGGGGCCGGTACGGGCGGGGTACTGGATCCGCCATGAGGGCATGGCGACATTTACCTATGACATGGGCGGCCGTGTCGGCCCGGACAGTCCTCTCTATCACAAAGTGCAACCGGGCGTTGACAAAGCCTTCGCCCGCATCATGGAGTTTGACCGGGGGCCGGCACGGCTGCAGAATTAACAGCCGCTGTGGCCGGCAGAAATAATGTTATCAATCAATCAAATAAGGAGGTTATCATGAAAAAGGCAAGTCTGTTGATGTTGAACACAGGGATAATGGTATTGGTGCTGTCAGGTTTCGTTTTTGCCCAGCATGGCATGATGAGCGGTGATTACGGAACGGGCATGCCCCAGCGGGACTACCAGAGTACCAGGCAGTCCGGTGAACCCGTTGACAAAGAAAAGGCAAAAGCCATTCTCGAGGATTATCTGAACACGCTGGGCAGTGGAGAATTGAAGCCAGGCGAGATAACGGACCAGGGAATGTTTTTTGTGGCGGAGATCGTGACCAGGGACGGCGATTTTGTCAACCGGATGCAGATCAATAAGCGCACCGGCCGGATTTATCACTACGGCTATGGTTACCAGGGGTATGGCAGACGTGGCGATCCCTACGGATCGGAACGTTCCGGAAACTGGAACTATTGCCCCTATTGCGGCCGTGAATACCACCAACGCGGCTACGGACCGGGCATGATGCGCGGTTATGGGCCGGGCATGATGCATCGCGGTTATGGGCCGGGCATGATGCGCGGTTATGGGCCGGGTATGATGATGCCGGGTTACGAACGGTACCAGGACAGCCGGGAATCCGGAGAACCGATGGACAATGATACGGCCCGGCAGATGGTTTCGGATTATTTGTCTGCCAATGATAATCCCAACCTCAAGATTGGCGAGATCAAAGAAAAAGAAGCGGTGTTTGAGGTAAAAATCGTAACCCAAAAGAGTGAAGACATTGTGGATATCATTGAGGTGGACCGGTATTCCGGTTATATGCGGTCCATTTATCAATAATTGTCAACAAAAACCACCAGGGAGTACTAAATGACAAAAAACGGTCATGAAAACCATGGGCCCGGCCCTCATTCAAACCATGACAATACACCGTCGCATCAGGGAGGGCACGAAAACGGCCATGACCATCCTGTCGATCGTGAAGGGGATGAGCATGGCGGTCATGGGCATGCAGAACATGCCCATGGGGCACACGGAAAAGACCAGGCCCATGGCGGCCATGGTGAGCATGGCGGTCATGGCGGCCATGAGGATCATCATGCCCATATGGTAGCGGATTTCAGGAGACGGTTCTGGATTTCGCTCGCGCTGAGCGTTCCCATCGTACTGCTGGCCCCTCTGATTCAAGGTTTTCTGGGCGTAAAAGGCAAATGGGATTTCCCGGGGGATGCCCTGTTGCAGTTCGGCGTATCAACGGTTGTCTTTTTTTACGGCGGCTGGCCCTTTCTAAAGGGGCTGGTGGACGAGCTGAAAAAGAAAACCCCGGGCATGATGACCCTTATCGGTGTCGCCATCATTGTTGCGTACACCTACAGCAGCGCCGTGGTGTTCGGTCTTCCGGGAAAGGTTTTTTTCTGGGAACTGGCCACTCTGATCGTCATCATGCTCCTGGGCCACTGGATTGAAATGCGGAGCGTCATGGGCGCTTCCGGCGCGCTGAAAGAACTGGTCAAAATGATCCCGTCGAACGCCCATCGCGTCAAGTCGGGCGGCGATACCGAAGATGTGCCGGTTGCAGAACTTCAGAAAGACGATCAGGTGGTCATCAAACCCGGTGAAAAGGTTCCTGCAGACGGCGAAATCGTACAAGGCCGGACCCGCATCGACGAATCCATGATTACCGGCGAAAGCAAACAGGTGGAAAAGGGGGAAGGCGATACCGTTATCGGCGGCAGCATCAACGGTGAATCCGCGATTACAGTAACTGTGCAGAAAACCGGCGATGACACCTATCTCTCCCGGGTGGTGGAGATGGTGAAGCAGGCGCAGGAATCCAAATCCAGGGCCCAGGGCACAGCGGATCGGGCCGCATTCTGGTTGACGGTTGTCGCCCTGACCGCCGGGGGGGTGACCCTGGCCGCATGGCTTACGGCGGGCAGGGAATTCGTGTTTTCCTTGGAGCGGATGGTGACGGTGATGGTCATCACCTGCCCCCATGCCCTTGGCCTGGCCGTGCCCCTTGTGGTGGCCGTATCCACGGCCATCGCCGCAAAACAGGGGCTGTTGATAAGGGACCGGACAGCCTTTGAGATGGCACGGAACCTTGATGCCATCGTGTTCGACAAAACCGGCACCCTGACCGAAGGCCGATTCGGCGTTTCCGCGGTGGTGCCCATGGGCGACCGGTCGGAATACGATATCCTCCGGCTGGCCGCGGGACTGGAGATCCAGTCCGAGCATACCATTGCCGCCGGTATCGTCCAGGCGGCAAAAGAAAAGAATATCCGTCTTTCCAAACCCGAAGATTTCAAGGCCATCCCGGGCAAAGGCGCTCAGGGGAAAGTGGACGGTGAGGCCGTCAAGGTGGTCAGCCCGGGATACCTCGAAGAAAACGGGATTTACGCAGAAAATCAACGCGTGGCCGAACTGGCAGAAAAAGGGAATACCGTAGTGTATCTGCTGGTGGATGAGAAGCCCGAGGGGGCCCTGGCCCTTGAAGATATCATCCGGGAATCATCAAAAGAAGCGGTGAGCCGCTTAAAAGAAAAGGGTATTCAGGTGATGATGCTTACCGGGGATGCAGCGGCCGTGGCCGAATCGGTGGCCGGTGAGCTGGGCCTGGATGATTATTTTGCCGGTGTATTGCCCGACCAGAAATCGGATCGCATTAAACGCATCAGGGAAAAAGGCCTGCGGGTGGCCATGGTCGGGGACGGCGTTAACGACGCGCCGTCACTGGCAGAAGCGGACGTGGGCATTGCCATTGGTGCGGGAACGGAAGTGGCCATGGAAACGGCAGATATCGTGCTGGTCCGCTCCGATCCACGGCATGTGCTCAATATTCTTGAGCTCTCGGAAAAAACCCATGCCAAAACCGTTCAGAATCTCTGGTGGGCGGCGGGCTACAATATCATTGCCATTCCGCTTGCGGCCGGTGTATTATATCCCTTCTTCCGGTTTTTGCTGCCGCCGGCGGCCGGGGCCGTTGTCATGTCCCTGTCCACGGTGATTGTGGCGGTGAACGCCAGATTGCTGTCGACAAAACCGGAATGATGGGGTTCTGAAAATGTCAGTATCTGGGAGATATGCTAATGGCAGAAACAATATATGATGTGATGATTCTGGGGGCCGGTCCGGCGGGACTGCAGGCGGCCATTCATGCAGGGCGCAGGAAGGCATCGGTTCTGGTGGTCGGGAAAACGGGAAAAAGCAGCGCCTATAACGCGCATATCGATAATTTCTGTTGCCTTGAAGGCCGGTCCGGCGGGGAAATGCTTGATATGGCGAAACAAAAGGCGGAAGCTGCCGGTGCTGTTTTTTGTGACGAAGATGTGATGGGCATCAATGTGGAAAACGACCACAATGCCGTTGCATTGGAAAGCGGTGGGGTTTTAAAGGCCCATGCACTGGTTCTGGCCATGGGGGTTTCCAGAAATAGGCTGGGCCTGGCCAATGAAAAGGAATGTGTGGGAAAAGGGGTCAGCTATTGCGTGGATTGCGACGGCCCGCTTTTCAGGGAAAATCCCGTGGCGGTGGCCGGGTGCGGCAGCGCGGCGGTCAGCGGGGCGTTGACCATGATGTTTTATACAGATGAGATTCACCTGGTTTGTGAAAAACTTGAAGTGGGGGCGCATCTTGCGGAAAATCTGAGGAAAAGCGATATTGTCTTTCATGAAGGCCGGCGGGTGACGGAGATAAAGGGCCGGGACCGGGTAACCGGGGTGGTCCTGGACGACGGCACTGAACTTGCGGTCAACGGTCTTTTCATCGAACAAGGGGCCAAGGGGGCGGTGGAACTGGCCGGAAATATCGGGATTATGCTGGATGAAACCATGAAGTACATCGCGGTGAATAAAAAGCAGGAGACCAATCTGCCCGGCGTTTATGCCGCCGGCGATATCTGCGGGCCGCCCTGGCAGGTGGCCAAAGCGGTGGGGGAAGGCTGTGTGGCTGGGCTGGAAGCCGCCGGCTACGTGCGGAAACGAAAACAGCAGGCATAGGGGACGCTTAAATATGAAAGGAAAGCATCGACAGCGGGCAATTGCAGTGGCCGTGATGGTTCTGATGTTGGTGGTGTGGGGAAATACCAGTGTTGTCGCGGTACGCAGCGAATCGGCCGGCGGTGGTCTGTCGCCACCGGTCTCGAGCCGGTATGCTCAGGATGATCAATCGGAGAATATCCAGTGGTTTAGGGATCAAATGAAAATTTCAGAAAAGTACCTTGAACAGCAGGATGGAGTCCTGGGGATGTCATGGCTACATTTTTTTACGATGATTTTGCTGGTTGTGTTTTCGGTGGCAGCGCTTGTTGTATTTGTTCAACGACAGAAACGCACCCGTGAAATTCTGGAACTGATTAAAAAGGAGGTGAACCATGGCAGTAATGGTTGAATTCAAAGTCTCTGGCAAGACAGTGCCATGGGACGGCAGCCACGAGAGTCTTTTGTCTCTGGCAGAAGAAAATGGCGTGGAAATCGAAACCGAATGTGAAATCGGTGTGTGCGGGACTTGCAAGGTGCGACTGCTTTCCGGGACGGTTGATATGGAAATGGAAGACGGCCTTGAAGATGAAGATATTGCCCGGGGGATGATTCTTCCCTGTGTCGCAGTGCCCACAACGGATGTTGTGCTTGAGGTCTGACCGGATATGTGGACTGAAAAAAATATTAATGCCTACCTTGCTGTTTTTTTTGTATTTCTGGTGGCGGGGGGGCTGGTTCATCAAAATCCGAGCTTTGCCGGCAGTGCCTTGGGCCATACCTTTGGCATTGTTGGAAGTCTATTCATTCTGATGACCTTGATTTATCCGTTCCGTAAGCGCGTTTTAAAGAAAAAGGGCAGGCAGAATCCGCTTAACAGCCATATCGCGTATGGCCTGATCGGTGCTTCCCTGGTGGTTATCCATTCCGCCCATAAATTTTCAAGTCTTATCGGCATACTGGTTTTTTTATCGCTTGTTCTGGTGGTATTAAGCGGCGTAGTGGGAAGATATCTCTATAAACATGTAAATCGTTCGCTAAGGGAACAAAGAAGGGATCGTAAGCTCCTGAAGGCCAGGATTGACAACCGGAAACGGGGAATTACGGCCGCCTGCTTACCTGATGGGACGATTGCTATGGAAGAAGCAGGTTTGCCGGAGGACCCCCCGAACCAATGGCCGGACTATGACATACATGAAGATTGCAATGCCTGGCTTAATGAAATCGAAGCGCTGGCGGAAAAAGAATATGCCATGAGAGTTTTTGACCGCTTGAAAAATGTTTTTTCACGCTGGATTCGAATTCATTTCCTTATTTCTTTTTTCCTGTTCGCCATGATCATGGTTCATGTGTTGACCACGCTTTATTACGGACTCAGCTGGTTAGGATGAAAAAAACGGTTTTACATATTGTGACGACCCTTATGATTATCGGCATTTCGGTGTGGCTTTTCGCATATGATAAGGCTGCTGAGCCGGGGGTGCTGAGTTGGGCACATGAATCCATCAGGGATTGTGAAACCTGCCATCTCCCTTGGCGCGGGGTTACGGATCAAATGTGCCTGCAGTGCCATTCTTTCAGGGGAAATGGCACCTTGAAGCCGCAACTTCAATTTCATCAGGCCCATGCGCATTGCCTGGATTGCCACAGTGAACACAAGGGGTACGCGGGCACTATATCGAAAGTGGATCATACATTGTTTAATGGTGAGCTTGCCTGTACCCAGTGCCATTTTGACGCGCATAATGGCAAATTCGGCCGGGACTGCAGAGCCTGTCATGAAATTACCACCTGGGAGATCGACGGTTTCCGGCATCCGTCATCGGATAACAGGGATTGCCATCGTTGCCATGCCGTGCCGACATCCCATGAGAAAGAGGCATTCCTGAAGGAATTAAAAAAGAGGGACATGGAAGACTCCCCGGAAGAGACAATAAAGGAATGCTGGGGTTGTCATACGATTTACCGGTTCTATGGCATCGCGCAAAACGATTAATTCTGCCTATACGATATTTTTTATCGATTGAAAATGGTTTTCAATAATAACTAGTATCATGTCAACAGAGAAGTGTTATTTATGCCACATGGAACCTGGAAGGCTTTAGCCTTCCACCCGAATTTTATTAACATTTGACAATTGACATGACACTAGTTGTAGTATTTTTCCGTGGCCCGGACCCAGAGATATTCCTGGTTGTAAAACACGGCCGGATCTTCCATGTGGTACTTGGCGTACTCCAGCCATTGGAGCAGCAATATGTCCGAAGGATACCGCACATGGCGGACCATGCCTTCGGGCATCTCGGCGCGGTCCTTGAAAAGGCCGGCAAAAATCCGCTGCCATACCCGGATCAGCGGATCTCCCGGATAGCGAGCCAGTATAGTTCAGCCTGCTGTGGTAAATGTGTTTGTTCATACCCCCCGCACCGGCCAGATGTAGCATTCAGCCTGGGGGGTATGGCCCACACCGATATAACCGTCCCTGGCATACAGCACCCAGGCGTAACGGGTATCGTACATGCTTCGGGTGGCTGACCAGTAAAAATCCTGAACGTGGGTAAAAGGGTGGTCCGGCGGCAGGGCAGGGGAATGCGTGCCCATATGGGTAAGGCTTTCCAGTTCATTGATTTCCGGCAATCGCCAGTCGTTATAACCATGGGCATGCTGCCGGTTCATTTCCCGGATCCAGTCAAATGCGGTCTTCCAGTCAACCATCTCTTGCGCCGGGTTGGCCGTTTTCAGCCAGGTCAGGCCGGTCGCACTGTCGCAGACCACTTCCCCCTGATCTGAAAATCTGCGTAAATCCGCAGCCAGGCCTACCTGATACGCGGCATCCTGTCCCGTTCCCGTGCAATCAATATGGTTGCCAGCGGCATCATAGCAGTGCGTCTGTCCGGTTTGCAGCAGTGCGGGTTTCGCAGGGCCGGACGGCCGGACGGGCCACACCATATAGGACTGGTGTTTCATGCCTTTATAAACCTTGGCGCCGCCCAGGTGGATGTACCATGCCTGGTCCGGCAGCCTTACGCATGTGGTGGATGTCCAGTAGTAACCGGTAAACACCCGGGTGAACGGATGGCCGGCCGGCAGGCTGGGGTTGATGCATTTATGGCTCATCAGGCTGAACAGCTCTCGGCGGTTGGACAGTTTCCAGTCGCCATGACCGAGATATGCGTCCCGGTTCAGGTCCTGCACAAAATCCAGGGCCTCGGCCCATGTCAAAGGAAACTCGGATATGGCGGCATCAGCCGTCCACACCAGGCCCGTGTGCGTATCAAGGATTCCATCGGACTGTTTTATAAAGCGGTTGGGTGTGTGTTGATTCATGGGGTAAAACAATACAAAAGCGGATGATTTGCACCATCCGCTTTCGGGTGTCGCATTTGTATAAACCTGTTGTTTACCGTTTGGAGAACTGGTAATGTGCCCGCGCACCGCGCTGGCCGTATTTTTTCCGTTCTTTAACACGGGCATCGCGTGTCAGCATTCCTTTGGTTTTCAGGGCCTGACGAAGATCGGGGTTCATCAGAATCAGTGCCCGGCTGATGCCGTGCCGCGCCGCACCGGCCTGACCGGTGATGCCGCCGCCCTTTACGGTGATTTTAATATCGCAGGTATCCGTATTTTCTGTAAGGTTCAGGGGTTCCCGGAGAATGAGCCGGGCGGCATTGGTGGTGAAATGTTCGTCCGCGTCTTTTCCGTTTACGGTTATCTTGCCGCTGCCCGGTTGAATCCATGTACGGGCGATGGCGGATTTGCGTTTGCCGGTGGCGTAAAAAGTGTTTTCTTCCATTGGTTCCTCTATCCGTCTTCTGGTTATTTAATCGCAAGCGGTTCCGGCTGCTGGGCGGTGTGCGGATGCTCGGGCCCGGCATAAATCTTCAGTTTCTTGAGAAGTGCCCGGCCCAGTCTGTTTTTGGGCAACATGCCGCGCACGGCATTGCGGACCAGTTCTTCGGGCTTTTTCTCGCGGAGGGTCTTGGCGTTGACCGATTTAAGGCCGCCGATGTAGCCGCTGTGGCGGTGGTAAAGTTTATCGTCCCACTTTTTCCCGGTCAACCGAACCTTTTCCGCATTGATTACCACAATGGCATCGCCGGTATCCACATGGGGGGTAAAAATCGGGTTGTGCTTACCCCGAAGTCGTCTGGCGATTTCGGTGGCCATTCTGCCCAGCACTGCGCCGTCGGCGTCCACCACGTACCATCTGTTCTCGTTGTCACTGTTCTTGGCGCTGTAAGTATATTTCTTCACGATCATCAACTCCTGTTTGTAAATTAATCTTATCATTTTATTCGTTTTTTGGGATCTGTCAAGAAAAAATCAGGAAAAAATTAAGTCGGTCATACTTTTCTTTGCTCGCCCAAAGAAGATGGTCTCTTAAAAGTCAATTTTGGGACGGCAAAGTAAAAAGTTCAAGATACGGCGCAGCCCTATCACTCCCGAGGACTGAGGCGTACTTGGCGTACGCCTCAGTGACGAGGGATGCAGCGCAACACAGATATTGGACTTTTTACGAAGCCGTCAAAGAAAAGTATGCAGCGGAAAATGATATTTTTTGGTATAATAAACACAATTATTTACAAATCGATCGGTGCCGTTCGCCCAATCCATAGCCCCGCCCGGCAATAACCGACAATACGGGAATATCATGAAACCCATACACCTTCAAACCATGATCGCCATCAAGTTGGCGATACTGCTTGCAGCCGGATTTGTTTTTATCAATATTTTTACCGTTACCCGGGAGCAGAACCGGTTTATCGATACCAAACACTCGGAAAGCCGGTTATTGTCCTTGGCAGTGGCGCGAAATCTGGAATACATGGAGAGCAAACGGTTGACCCTGGCACCAGAGGGGGCAGAGACCCTGACGGATGTTTTCAACGCATCGGAGGTGGATGCCGCCACCATTGTGGATGACCGGCATCGAATTCTTTATGCCAGCGGTGCTGACAGCGATATGCAATCCGGAATGACGTCGTATGCCGCCCGGAGCGTTCAAAACAGCACGCAAACCACGGATTTTTACGGTACTGCCTGGGGAGTGTTCCGGCCCCGTAAGAGCCACATGATTATTTCCATCCCTATCCTGGGGGAGAATGGGAAAGTATTGGCCTCGGTGAGCACGGCCTTTGATCTTGGCGTTTTTTATGCTGTGCAGCGTCGGGAACATCTGATGCTGGGAGGTTACGGACTGGTCGGTATCTTGTTGCTTACGCTGCTGGGGACCTGGGGCATCGGTGCGGGCATCGTCACACCCGTCAGAAATCTCATCAAGGGGGTCAATCATTATCAGTCGGGCACTTCCATTGATGCATCTGTCGTCGGACGGAACCGGGAGTTTCACCAGCTGATCGCGGCCCTGAACGGCTTGTTGGAACGTATTTTTGAAGAACGGAGCCCCGAAAAAGATGACGAGGCGGCCGGTGACGATGTACAACAGGTAGCCACGGCAACGGACCGGATTGCGGAAAAGCCCAAAAGAATAAAAGTCAGCTGCGGGGGTTGCGGAAAGGGATACACCATCGCGGAAGACCGGCTTCCGGACAAAGAGCGCGTGATTGTCGCCTGTCCGTCCTGCCGCAACCGTATAACAATCGATCGAAAGAAACCGTCCGCTTCAGGGCAACTAAACGATTCGCCGCCGTTGCCGCCGGAAACGGCCTCGCCGTCGCCGGCGACGGCAGGTTCCAATGTCTCGTCAATTCAAAGGCCCCCTACTGAGCTATCTGCTGCCGCGGACTATACCTTTATTGATGAAGGCCCTGCTGATCCGGCGGCCGCTGACCAACTCCGGAAAAAAATTCTGCAAAACACGGCCTATCTGCCACCCATGCCCCAGGTGGTGTATAAGGCCAGGCAGGTATTTGCCGATCCCGATTCCAATTTCCGGAATATCAGCGAGATCCTGGAAATGGATCAGGCCATCGCATCCCGGGTGTTGAAAATGGCAAACTCTGCGTACTACGGCATGCAGGGGCAGGTCTCCTCCATTCATCAGGCATCGGTGCTGCTCGGTATCCGGACACTGGGGGAACTCATCACCGTTGCTGGCGCGGCGGAGATGCTGGAGAAAAAGCTCACTGGTTACGACTTCAGTTCGGGCCTGTTGTGGCGGCATTCTCTGGCAGTTGCCAACAGCGCGGAGATGATCGCCGGGAAGATCATGCCGGAAATCAAGGATGACGCGTTTTTTGCGGGGCTGATTCATGATGCCGGCAAGCTGATGCTGGATCCCTTTATTCTGGAAAAAAGGGATGCAGTCGCCCATTTTCTCGAGAACCATGAAAAAACCTTTCTGGCCGTGGAACGGCATGTCCTGGGGGTAGACCATGCACAGGTCAGTTATGACCTGTGCCGGCAGTGGAATATCCCTGATGTTCAGGCCGTGGCCATCCAATATCATCACGATCCCGCCGCCTCCGTGGACAATCCCCTCGCCTATATTCTGCATCTGTCGGACTGGATCGCCATGTCCGCCGGCTTCGGCGCCGACTTTCAGGCCCTGATGCACCGGATGGACCCCAACACCATGGATATTCTCGCGCTGACAAAGGAAGACACCGAAGAGATTATGGGGAGGGTTAAAAACTATGTCACATCGGTGGCCAAGGATATGCAGGAAGGATAACCCCGCGCCGTTTTTACAGTGAGTAACTTGCGCGAAACCTGGTTTTTAACGCTATTTGTGCCCAAGGTAGGTAGGTCTAACTTATTGCATGTCAACCATAATATCTTAACGACCCATTTTTCCTTCATACTTTTCTTTGCTCGCCCAAAGAAAAGTATGCAAAAGAAAGGGCGCCCCGCAGCTTCGGCTTCCCTCGCAGGAACGGTTTTTTCGGCGCGGGCAGAAACTCGCCTGTCTTTTTGTGCAGGAGCGTTAAGCCTTGTCTGCTCAGACAGTCTGCCCGCGTCTTCCGGAAAAACCGCCCCTGCTCGGCTGCGCTGCAAGGGGCTGGGCACGTGTTGCTGTTCAGTTGTTTCGGCAAACTGAATAACCTGGCAATAAACTGAAAAATTGAATAAAGTTGAAATGTTTACAACAAATTGTCAAATTGAGTTCCTTGGAAGTCACTTTTTACGAAGCCATCACCCTTTATGGGTTGTCAGCAAGACTGAAGGGCCACCATGAGGACGGAGAGGGCGGCCGGGGTGATGCCGTCGATGCGGGAGGCCTGGCCAAGGGAGGCGGGGGCGATGCGGGCGAGTTTTTCCTTGAGCTCGTTGGAAAGGCCGTGAACGGCGTCGTAGTCGAAGTCCGGAGGGATCTTCTTGTGTTCCAGGTCCCTGAACTTGGCGATTTCACGAGACTGTTTGTCGATGTACCCCTCGTATTTGATTCCAATTTCCACCTGCCGACGGACCCGTTCGGGCAGGGGCGTGTCCGGCGGGGCCAGTTCCACAATATCGTCATGGGTGATGCCGGCGCGTTTTAACAGTTGATCCAGATGCAGTCCGGATGAAATGGATTTCTGGCCGCGAGATTCAAGATAGGCGTTGGTGGTATCTGTTGGTTTGAGGACGGTTTTTTGAAGTCGGCGTGTTTCCTCGGTGATTTTGTCTTTATAATCCCGAAGGCGTTCCACGGTTTCTTTGTCCACGAGGCCCAGTTCATGGCCTTTTTCGGAAAGCCGCAGGTCGGCGTTGTCTTCACGGAGCATGAGCCGGTATTCGGCCCGAGAGGTGAACATCCGATAGGGTTCGCTTGTACCCCGGGTGACCAGATCGTCGATCATGACGCCCATGTAGGCGTCAGCCCGGGTTAGAACAAAGGGCGGACGGCCCTGAAGCTTGCAGGCCGCATTGATGCCGGCCCACAGGCCCTGGGCCGCGGCTTCTTCGTACCCCGAGGTGCCGTTGATCTGGCCGGCCAGGTACAGCCCGGCAATGCGTTTGGTCTCGAGGGTAGGCCGTATCTGCAAAGGGTTGATGTAGTCATATTCAATGGCATAGGCCGGCCGCATGAGCTCGGCCTGTTCCAGCCCCTCAATGGATCGCACAAAGGCGATCTGGGTTTCCATGGGCAGGCTGTTGCCCAGCCCGCTGGCGTAAATTTCCTCGGTGTCCAGCCCTTCCTGTTCCAGGATCACATGGTGGTTGGACCGGTCCGGGAACCGCACCACCTTGTCTTCAAAAGAAGGGCAGTACCGGGCCGGGGTGCCGGTGATGCTGCCGCCGTAAAGGGCGGAGCGGGAAAGGTTGTGCCGGACAATGGCGATGCTTTCCGGCCGGGTGTGGCCGATATAGGTGGGGATCTGGGGCAGTACGATGCCCCTGCCGGAAAAAGAGAAGGGCCGGGGGTTTTCGTCCACCGCCTGCTGCTGGAATTTTGAAAAGTCGATGGTGGCCCTGGCCAGGCGCGGGGGGGTTCCGGTTTTCAAGCGGCCGGTTTCAAATCCCAGCTTTCGAATCTGATCGGCAAGCTCGGTCGCGGCAAATTCACCGGCCCGGCCGGCCGCATATGATATGTCACCGATATGGACCCGGCCGCCCAGAAAGGTGCCGGCCGCAATGATCACGGCGTTGGCGTAAAAGCTGAAACCGGTGCGGTCGGAGATGCCGTTTACCGTATCATTTTCAAGGAGCAGCGCGGTGATCAGCCCCTCCTTGAGGTCGATGCGGGGTTCCCGTTCCAGAACCGCTTTCATGGCCATGTGATAGCGGATCTTGTCGTTCTGGGTGCGGGAGGAGTGGACGGCCGGACCTTTTTTTGTGTTCAGGGTCTTGTACTGGATGGCGCTCTGGTCCGTGATTTTTGCCATCTCCCCGCCCAGGGCGTCGATTTCCCTGACCAACTGGCCCTTGGCCATGCCGCCGATGGAAGGGCTGCACGGCATGGCCGCGACCTTGTCCAGATCAATGGCCATGACCAGAACGGAACACCCCATGCGGGCGCCGGCCAGGGCGGCCTCGCACCCGGCATGGCCGGCGCCGATCACGATAATGTCGTATTTCTTGTCATATGCGGCCATTGGTTTTTGTCTTTTTGCAATTCCTGTGGTATTCAGAGTATATGCCAGCGGGGGCAGGACCGTCAAGGTACTTGATCTCGTATTGCACTATCCCGGATATTATCATGAACCGTTACTATGATTTAAATACATATTTCCGGTCGACCTTCGGGTGCCGGGTGCACAAGATCACCGTGGATGCGGGGTTTACCTGTCCCAACCGGGACGGTACCTTGTCCCGGGAAGGGTGCATCTTCTGCAACAGCCGGGGATCGGGCACCGGCGCATTTGCCAGGGGCGAATCCATCACGCATCAGCTGGAAGCCGGAAAAAAGGCGCTGGCGCGGCGGTTCAAGGCCCAAAAATTCATCGCCTATTTTCAGGCCCACACCAATACCTATGCGCCGCTGGAGCGGCTGAAAGCCCTGTACGACGAGGCACTGGCCGTAGATGGCGTGGTGGGGATCGCCGTGGGCACCCGGCCGGATTGCGTGGACGATGATGTCCTGGACCTGCTGCAGGGGTATGCAGACAATGCCATGGTATGGGTGGAGTACGGGGTCCAGAGCGCCAGAGACGAGACTCTGGCGTTGATCAACCGGGGCCATGATTTTGCCTGCGTTCAGGATGCGGTAGAAAGAACCCGGGGCCGGGGGATTCTGATCTGCGCCCATGTGATCCTGGGGCTGCCGGGCGAGACGCCGGCGGATATGGTAAACACAGCGCAACAGATGGCGGCCCTGGGCATTGACGGTATCAAGCTTCATCTGCTTTACGTGGTCAGGGGCACGTCTCTTGCGGTCATGCATCAGGAGGACACCTGCCGCTGCCAGGAGCAGGATGAATATGCAGACCGGGTGTGTGATGTCCTTGCCCATCTACCCCCGCATGTGGTGGTTCAGCGGCTCACCGGCGATCCCCATCCGGATGAGTTGGTGGCGCCCCTGTGGGCGCTCCGCAAGCAGGAAACCCTGGCCATGATAAAAAAGCGGTTGGAGGACCGGAATCTGTGGCAGGGCTGCCATATGGGCTGATGGGATAATCCAAGTCGAAATCGGGATCGCTATCGGGATCGAAGAGATATGGCGCTTGGACACGAGAAACTGGATGAACTCGACCGGATGGCCGCGATGCTCAGCCGTCTCGGCGGAAGAGGCTACCAAATTTGAGAGGATCAAGCGGCCTGCAGCGTCGATTCCGATCCCGATAGCGATTTCGAAGAAAGAAAATCCCAACAAACGGATGCACTGGACGCTCATTCTTCGCGCCAGTGATCCTGAGCGATGTGCTGCGGTGAATTATAAATATACGAAAGAAGCTGGTAATGGCATCGTTGACGGATGTGGCAAAATGGATCCAGGCTTCCCGGAAGATTATCGGCTTTACCGGCGCGGGCATCTCCACCCATTCGGGGATTCCCGATTTCAGAAGTCCCGGCGGGGTCTGGTCGAAAAACACGACCATCCTGTTTCAGGAGTTTGTGGACAATTATGAAGACCGGGTGGAATACTGGCGACAGAAGGCCGCCATATGGCCGGCCGTGCGGGACGCCGAACCCAACAATGCCCATCAGTTTTTTGTGGACCTGGACAGGGCGGGCAAGCTTCTGGGTATCATCACCCAGAACATCGACGGGCTGCACGAGCGTTCCGGCGTGGATGGGCAGAAGATCGTGCGGCTTCATGGCTGGATGCAAGAGGCGGTCTGCCTGTCCTGCGGGACGGCTGTCACAATGGATGCGGCATGCGAACGACTGAAAGATGAGCCGGCGCCGGTGTGTGAACAATGCGCCGGACTGCTCAAGCCGGCGACCATTTCCTTTGGCCAGAGCCTGCGGGAAGGGGATTTAAGTCGCGCCGCAACACTCTCCACAAAATGCGATCTCTGCCTCGCGGTGGGGTCCTCACTGGTGGTGCAGCCGGCGGCGGGGTTCCCGGAAATGGCCAGCCAGAACAATGCCCGGCTGGTGATTATCAACAACACGGCCACGCCCCTGGACCGGATGGCGGATGCGGTGATTCGGGAGGATATCGGGACGGCTGTTGAGCAATTGAAGAAAGCAATGAGGCGCTGAGGATCAACAGGCATGAAGAGGCCGGAACGGGATCGCCATGGGGGCCGTCATCCGGTGATGCGGCTCCCATAGCGGTTTTGATTGCCCGAAAGACTTTATGCACGCGCCGTGGTGGCGTATGAAATGGCCCGGGACAGGGTTCCCACGGGTTTATTCATCCTTATACTTGAACGAAATCCGGACATTGGCCCGATAGGCCGCGACCTTGCCGTCCTCGATTTTCATGTCAAGCTCTTTGATTTCCGCGATTCGCAAATCTTTCAGGGATTTGCCTGCCTGGTCCACCGCGTTTTTGGCCGCATCTTCCCAGGATGTGGTGCTGGTTCCAACGAGTTCGATGATTTTGTAAACGCTGTTGCTCATGGTGTCTCCTCCTTCTGGTTTGGGTTATTATGGGACTTGCCTGTTCAGGCACTGCTGTATCAGGCCCGGGGGCCTGTTGCCTATTTGTCCGTATGAAACCGGGTTCCGGAGTACAACCAGGCGACGCTTGTACTGCATCTGATGAATGGGTGAAAGTGTGTCAGCCCCCCGAAGAAATGTTTATGCGGAAAACATAAAAGATGATTTTAATTTCAACTAATTTATACCGTAAACAGCGGAACGAGTCAAGTTGATCAAGGAAAAAAATCTTGAAATGGTTGATGGTTTTTGAAATAGTTGAGCATCAAAGATGACAAGGTGGGCACATAAGAGAAAACAGGAGACGGGACTTCGGAGAGCACTATGATTTTAATTATTGATTTTGGGTCTCAGTTCAATCAGCTGATCGCCCGGCGGGTAAGGGAGTGCAAGGTGTATTGCCAGATAGAGCCGCCGACCATTTCCATCAAGCAGGTCCGGGCGCTGGCGCCGGAAGGGATTATTCTGTCCGGCGGGCCCTCCGGTGTGTATGAAAAGTACAGCCCGAAGATTACAAAGCAGATTTTTGACCTGGGGATTCCCGTTCTGGGCATCTGCTATGGCATGCATTTCATGGTCAATACCCTGGGAGGGACCGTGCATGCGGCAAAAAAACGGGAATACGGTTTTGCCGAACTGAATATCAAAAGCGCGGCAAATATTTTCAAGGATGTGGATAAAAAGACGGTCTGCTGGATGAGCCACGGGGATTCGGTGGAACGACTGCCCGCGGGGTTCGAGACCATCGCGTCCACTGAAAATACAAAGGTGGCGGCCGTGGGCAATCTCAGAAAAAATTATTACGGCCTTCAGTTCCATCCCGAGGTGGTGCACACCAAGGCGGGCAAGAAAATGCTCGGCAATTTTCTTTTTGAGGTCTGCGGGTGCAAGGCCAACTGGTCCATGAAGGCTTTTGCAAAAGATGTCATTCAGGATATCAAGGATAATTCCAACGGAAAAAAGGTGATCCTGGGCCTGAGCGGCGGTGTGGATTCATCGGTGACGGCGCTGTTGATTCACAAGGCCATTGGGGACAATCTGACCTGTATATTCGTGGACAACGGGCTGTTGCGAAAGAACGAGGCGAAAAAGCTCAAAGAGACGTTTCGCCAGCACTTGAAGCTCAATATCCGGTTTGTCAGCGCGAAAACCCGGTTTTTAAAGGCTCTGGCCGGGGTGACGGACCCGGAGAAAAAGCGGAAGATCATCGGCAAGGTGTTTATGGATGTATTCGAGCAGGAGGCCCGGAAAATAAAGGATGCGGAGTTCCTGGCCCAGGGCACGCTTTATCCCGACGTAATCGAGTCCCAGTCCGCCTTTGGCGGGCCCACGTCGGTGATCAAGTCCCACCACAACGTGGGCGGGCTGCCGGCTAAAATGAAGCTGTCGCTGATTGAACCGCTGAAATTTCTGTTCAAGGACGAGGTACGGGTGCTGGGCAAGACCCTGGGTCTGGATGAAGACATGATCCACCGGCAGCCCTTTCCGGGGCCGGGCTTGGCCATCCGGGTGATCGGCAGGGTCAATAAGCAGCGGCTGGACCTGCTGCGGGAGATCGATGCTATCCTGCTGGAAGAAATCCGAGCCGGCGGTTATTACCGGAAATTGTGGCAGTCCTTTGCCGTCCTGCTGCCGCTGAAAAGTGTGGGCATTATGGGCGACAAGCGGACCTATGAAAACATTGCCGCCATCCGGGCGGTGACCAGCAAGGACGCCATGACCGCGGACTGGGCCCGCCTGCCTCATAAACTGCTCGGCCGGATTTCCAATCGGATCATCAACGAGGCGACCGGTGTGAACCGGGTGGTATATGATATCAGCTCCAAGCCGCCCAGTACCATTGAATGGGAGTAAAAGCGAGGGAACCAATGATGACCAAAGAAGACCAAGAGTTCAATGTGGATTTTGACCAGAAAGAGCAGGATGATGCATACGCCAGGGAAATTCTCGAGCAGAAGGTGGACAGCCTCGGCTGGAAAGTGGCCCTGACGGCGATTATCGTCCCATGCCTGATCGGCGTAATCGTTGTTATCGGGTATTTTCACATTCAAAAGCAGGTGAAGGATTTTCGAAGCACCGGCGCAGCCGAGGTGCGGGAGCTGACAAATGACCTGGAAGCCAAGGTCAACGTCCTGGAAGCCCGGCAGCAGAAGCTGAATGCCAAAATTACGGATGTTCCCCCGGCAATCGAGAAGAACGCCAACGCCATTGATGCGGCGGAAAAACGGGCTCGATCGGCGGCCGTCACTGCCAACCGTGCGGACAAAGCGGCCGATGCAGTGGAAAAGAAAGCGGCCGATACCGCGGCTGCGGTCAAACGTATGGAAAACACCGTGGGCGGAGTAGAGAAAACGGTTGCAGGCCTGCAATCGGATATCAAGGCATTACAGAATGACCTGGCAGCGGTGAAGGGGAATATCAAGTCCATGGCGGATAAACTGGCCGCCCTGGAAAAGGAAAAAGCAAGCCGGGATGAGCTCGGCCGGGTCCTGTCAAACCAGACCCGGACCTATGCCGAAAAGCTTGAAACCACCACTGCGGAATGGGAGAAACGGATTTCCGGCATTGAAAACCGGCTCTCCGGTCTTGAGAAAACCCTCGAATCTCCTGAGACGGGAGATTCGAAAACGGAGCAGCCCCCTTCTTCCGAGCCTGCACCGGCGGCCCCCCAATCAGCACCCGGTGGGATCAAGGAAGAACCGCTGACCCAATAAGCTATGGCCGGCATCCGCCTGGCCTAGTGTCATGTCAATCGTCATATCTCACTAAAATCCTGCTGGAAGGCTAAAGCCTTCCGCTATCATATGCATCCTCAGGCCACCATAGTCAAAGTGTAGCGGAAGCCTTCAGGATTCCAGATTCCATATTGAGCTCAATTCTCAATTCCAGACTTAGACGAACATCAGAAAAACCAGGGCTATCAGCAGAAGAATCACAACACCGGAAGCGGTGATCACGGTTTGATGTTTCTGAAAAAACGATGCCGGCGCAAACAGGACGTCAGCGTTTGCTGGAATGCAGTCTTCCGGAATGGCAAACTGCGCCGCGGCAACCGGACGCCCATGTGACAGCAGGGGCAAAACCATGAGCAGAAACAGGGCCGCGACTGTTATTCTGGATGAGAATTGCCGCATCATTGCACCGTCACTTTCCGGGGTTCTGTGGTATTGACGCAACCGGTGGATCTGTGGCTTTTCCTCTTCGGCTGTCGTCCTGACAACGGCCCTTATATACGCCCTGCCTGCCTTAGAAAATCCACCCCGTTTTTGATCAATTGGAGGCCGTCGGTTACCGGACTGTCGGGGAACGGCCGGCCGGCCCGCCGGGCCAGCACCTTTTGACGGGTCCAATCCGGATGGTTGGTGAAGTGAATGTAGGCCTCGGGATGCGGCATGAGGCCGAACACCCGGCCGGTGGGATCGCATATGCCGGCGACATCGTCGATGGAGCCGTTGGGATTATCCGGGAAACGGCCGTTGGCCGGATTGCCGTTTTCATCGGCATACCGCAGCACAATCTGACGCCCTGCCCGAAGGGTTTCAAGCACCGGCGCTTCGCAGTAAAATTTGCCCTCTCCGTGGCGCACGGGCAGGGCCATGGTAGTCATTCCGCGGGTAAAGACGCAGGGGCAAGACTCCTCCGCCACAAGGTTCACCCAGTCGTCCCGGAAATTGCCGCAGTCATTGGCGATCAATGCGACCGACCGGGCGCTGCCGGATTCGCCGGCGGTGATGCCGGGCAGCATCCCCATGTTAACGAGGGTCTGAAACCCGTTGCAGATGCCGATCACCAGCCCGCCCCGGCCCACGAACCGTGCCAGGTCATCACCGATTCCAGACTGCATGCGGTGGGCCTGGATCACCCCGGCGCCATGGTCGTCGCCCCACGAAAACCCGCCCACAAAAGCCATTATCTGAAAATCGTCAAGGGTCACTTTCTTCGACAGCAGGGCATTGATATGCACCCGTTGCACATTCGCGCCGGCCAGGGCAAACGCATGGGCGGTTTCATTGTCGCAGTTGAGACCGTAACCGGTCAGAACGAGGGCTTTGACATCGCTGCTCATATCAGGTCTCCGAAAGGCCGCTTCCAGGCCTGTTTCAGTTCATCCACACCGGTTTCCACGATCCGGCCGCCGTTTCCGCCGGTGATCCGCAGCACGGGCTCATCCGTCACCATTCCCACGCATGCAAACGCGCATCCGTCAAACAGCGCCTCGGCTTCCTGCCTGTCATTCGGCGCAATCGTAACGATGAAACGGCCCGGGCTTTCGGAAAACAACAGCCGGTCATCGGACAGGGCCTCAGCGCACGGGACATTTGCCAGATCTATTGTCATGCCCAGCATGCCACCCATGGCGACCAGGGCAATGTGAATTCCCAGCCCACCGCGATAAATACCATGGGTCGACGCCAGGCATTGCTGAGCGATAGCCGCTGAAACCGCCGCATACTGCTTGCGGCATACCGCCATATTCACCTGCGGCACGTTTTGACCGATAAAGCCCAGATGGGCGTAGTATTCTGAAGCACCCAGTTCATCGGCCGTTACACCCACAATATAAACGAAATCACCGGGGGCCTTGACATCCATGGTCACACACCGGCTCACATCCGGTACCACGGCAGTAGCGGAAAACTGCATGGTGGGCAAGGCCGAGACCTTTCGGGTCTCCTCATACCGGCCGGCCAGGTGACCGTCCACATACATGCTGTCCTTGCCGGACAGCAGTGGAATACCGAAAGCCTCGCACGCATCCCGCAGGGCCAGGCAGGACCGCACGAGCTGGGCGGCCTTAAATCGCCCGTCCGGGTTGGTAACGGGATCATACTGAATGTTGGGCCAGCAGAAATTGTCCACTCCGCCGATGGCGTCCCATGGAGCGCCCACGGCGATCACCCGCCGGACCGCCTCATCAATGGTGCAGGTGGCCATGTGATAGGCATCAATCTGGGAATAGGCGGGCAGCAAGGCCTGGGAAAAGGCGATTGCCCGCTCGGACGCAAGTACCGGCCGGGTTACGGCCGCATCCGACGCCACGTCCCGGTCTTTTCCCACCAGCGGCTTGATCACACTGCCACCCTGAACCTCGTGATCGTACTGGCGGACGATCCATTCCCTGGAACCGATATTGGGCCGGGCCAGCATGTCGCAGAGCAGCCGGTTGTAATTCCGGGGCGAGTTGAGCACCGGTTCGCAAAGCCCCCGCAGCGCCGGCGGCGTCCATTCCGCCTCAAACTGCCACTGGGGAAAATCAGATTGCATGAAATCCAGATCGATATAAGCGCAGGTCCGGCCATCATACATGATATGAAGCTTACCGGAATCGGTATAGTGGCCGATAACGGTGGATTCGACGGCATGATCGGCGGAAAGCGCGAAAAACCGGTCGATATGCTCGGGCGCCACCGCTACGGTCATGCGTTCCTGGGATTCGGAGACCCAGATTTCCCATTGATCCAGCCCTTCATACTTCAGGGGCACTTTCTCCAGCCACACCTCGCAGCCGCCGGCAAATACCGCGGATTCGCCCACCGAGGAGGACAATCCGCCCCCGCCATTGTCGGTGATAAAGCGGATCAGGCCTTCGTCCCGGGCGCAAAGCAGAAAATCGTGCATTTTTTTCTGGGTGTAGGGGTCGCCTATCTGCACATGGCCTGCCGGTGTTGTATCGGAGTACACCTCCGAAGAAGCGGTCACGCCGTGGATGCCGTCCTTGCCTACGCGGCCGCCGCACATGACGATCCGGTCGCCGGGAGAGGTCCGCTTCTCATGGGCTGGTTCGCCCTGCACCAACACGGGCATGATGCCAATGGCAGTGACAAACACCAGACATTTCCCCATGTATCCATCATCAAAATAAACCTGGCCGAAAGTGGTGGGAATGCCGCTCTTGTTGCCCCCGTCCTTGACGCCCTCGATGACGCCGTCCAGCAGCCGCCGGGGGTGGAGCTTGGGCTTCAGGTCACCGTCATAATCCCGATACCCCGCGCAGAACCCGTAACCGCCCATGACCAGTCGAGCGCCCTTGCCCGTGCCCATTGGGTCGCGGTAGACGCCGACGATGCCCGTCATGGCACCGCCGTAAGCTTCCATGTTGGAGGGCGAATTGTGGGTTTCACCGGTGATAACGTAACAATGGTCATCGTCAAACCGGGCCGCGCCAGCATTATCCCACAGAACGGAAACCACCCAGGATTTCTGCTGCTGTAACGCCAGGGTGGGATTTTTAATGCAGGTGGCAAACAGGCTGTCAATCTCCTGAACATCGCCGGTTTCCAGATCACGGTACCGGAAATAACCGCCAAAGGTATTGTGATTGCAGTGATCGCTCCGGACCTGGGAGATATATTCCAGCTCGATGTCGGTAGGCTCGGCAAGCCCCGCTGTTCGTCGTTCCGCCTGAACCGCCTCCCGCAGGAAATAGTCGCGGATGGTGGGCACATCGTTGGGGTTCAATGCCAGGTTCCGCTCCCGGCTCACGGCGAGCAGAGCCGCGTCGCTTTCAATGGGGATGGTGGCGGCGGTAGGGGTATGATCCAGCTGCACCTTCGGCACGATAACGCCGATCCCCCCTTTTCCCCGCCACTGAGAAATGGAAAGCACTTTCCACTGTTCAATGGTATCGTTGGCCAGAAGTTCGGCGGCGATGCGATCCGTCGCTTCGACGTCCAGACCGTGCGCCTGAAGGCAATACCGCCGCGAGGTATAGATCCCCTGGCCCGGTTTAAAGGCAATGCCCAGCGCCTCGCTGATGGTTTCCCGGGCGGTGTCCCCGGGATTGTCCTTGACCCCCGGCCGGAATCCCACCCAGATGGTCCAGTCAAAATCAACGGGCAGGGGGGAGAAAGCCGAAATCTGGGTGACGGGGTTGGTAAAAATCCGCTGCACCTGTTCACACTGGGCCGGGGTCAGATCCGCATCAATGGTGAGCACGTGGATCACCCGCACCTGTTCCAATGTTGTTCCCAGATAATCGGATGCCCGCTTCTTTACGGTTTCGCCTTCGGCATCGGGCAAATCCGGTTTCAGTGTGATCTCAAGTTGATGGGGCAATATTGGCCTCCTGCTTCAACTAGTGCCCATCCATAAATTGCTATTTTGCCCGATTTCTGCGTCAGGCTCAAATTTTAATCCTCAAAATACGCAAAGTATTCCTCCGGTTAAAATTTTCGCCTTCCTTGAACTCGACCAAAATATCTAATTTCTGGACGGACACCAACTAAGAATCCGTCATTCAAAAAACCGCAGAATATCATTATAAATCACCAGCACCATCAGAAACACCAGGACAAAAAGCCCCATCTGCTGGGCCACTTCCCTTGTTTTCAGGGAAACCGGTTTTCCCTGGATTGCTTCGATGACAAAAAACAGCAGATGACCGCCATCGAGCACCGGAATCGGCAGAATATTGATGATGGCAAGACTGATGCTGATAAACGCAATAAAGGCCAGAAGACTCGTGGCCCCGTGCCGGGCCTGTTCTCCGGCCATCTGGGCGATCCAGATGGGGCCGCCCACATTTTCCCGAACGGACACGCTGCCGGAAATCATTTTTCCCACGCCGACAAAAGTCAGCCGGATGATCTCATAGGTTTGATATACGCTTTTGCCAAACGCCGCCGGCGGGCTTAAATCTTTGTGAAGGATATCCCCCGGCTTGCCGGACGGGCTGATGCCCAGCATGTAGCGTCGGACCGGCTCTCCGAACAGATTTTTTGTCTCCGTAGCTCTGGGGGTCACATCAACGGCGACCGGACGGCCGTCGCGCTTGACGATAAGATGAAGCGTCGCCCCTTCGCTCTGCTTGATCCGCTCGGCCATCGCCGTCCATGTTTCCACTGGGGAATCATTGATGGCCAGGATGCGGTCCCCCTGCTTGAGACCGGCCTCGGCGGCCGCGCTGCTTTCCATCATTTCGCCGATAACGGGCCGTGGTACCGACTCTCCGTAAACCTGAAAAAGACAGTAAAAGATAAAAACAGCCAATATCAGATTGAACACCGGGCCGGCGGCAACGATGACAAACCGGCGCAACACCGATTTTTCAGTAAATGCCAGGGGTTTGTCCGCCTCACTGAGTTCTTCTCCGGGCTCCTCACCGATCATTTTCACATACCCGCCCAAGGGAATGGCCGAAAGCCGGTAATCAGTAATGCCCGCCTTGAAACCGGTCAGACGCGGCCCGAACCCAAGGGAAAAGCGTTCCACGCCCACGCCGAACAGCCGTGCCATCAGGAAATGACCGAATTCATGAATAAAAATCAATATTCCCAGAACGATAATCAGTGCAATGATACTTATCATAAATCCTTCTTTTTATGTTGGACTGGACGTTTTACGCAGCCTGCCCGATAATTTCTCTGGCGCACTTCCTGGCCCACCCATCTGCTTCTTTGATATCAGATAACGAAGGGTTTGTCACGGGCGTGTGGCGTCCCATAACGGTTTCAATGACCGCCGGAATCCGGCCGAAGGAAACTTCCTCTTCCAGAAAGGCTTCCACCACCGTCTCATTGGCGGCATTCAGCACGCCGGGCATGGTCCCGCCCTGTTGGCACGCCGCATAGGCGAACCCCAGGCAGGGAAACCGTTCCACGTCGGGATATTCGAACCGTAATTCTCCCAGGGCGGCCAGGTCCGGCGGTATCTGCCCCAGGGGGAGCCGTTCGGGGTAGGAAAGGGCATAGGCAATGGCCCCTTTCATGTCCGGTTCGCCGAGCTGCGCCAGCATGGAGCCATCCACAAAACCGACCATGGAATGGACGATGCTCTGGGGATGGATCACCACTTTGATGGCATCCGGCGGTACCTGAAACAGAAAATGGGCCTCGATGATCTCAAGCCCTTTGTTCATCAGTGTGGCCGAATCAATGGAAATCTTCCGTCCCATGGTCCATGTGGGATGTGCCAGTGCGTCGGCCACACCGGCATTTTCTATGGCATGGCTGGATTTTTTCAGAAAGGGCCCGCCGGAGGCGGTCAGATAGATGGCGGCCACCTGCTGCCGGCCATGGCCCGCCAGACATTGAAAGACAGCACTGTGTTCACTGTCGATGGGCAAAATGGGAACGTTCCGGGCTACGGCGCGCTGCATCACGATTTCACCGGCCATCACAAGTACTTCCTTGTTGGCAAGGGCGATGGCCTTGCCGGCCTCAATGGCCGCGAGGGTAGGGGCCAGTCCGGCCGCGCCGACCATGGCCGAGACCACCATATCGGTGGATTCCATCGTGGCCGCGGCCCGGTAACCCGCCTCTCCGAAAAGAATCTCGGTGGTTATATCCGTAGGCAGGAGCGCGGCCAGGGCATCGGCCGTCGCTTCATCAATTACCACCGCCAGCTTGGGAGAAAACGCCTTTACCTGTTTGGCCAGCCGTTCAATGCTGCCGCTGGCGCAGAGGGCGTTTACGGCAAACCTGTCGGGAAACAAAGAGACGATCTCCAGCGTATTGGTTCCAATGGAGCCCGTTGCCCCGAGTATTGTTAATCGTTTCATGGAAAAAACATATATTCCTTAAACAACACCAAGGCGGGAACGGCAAACAGCAAACCGTCGATCCGATCCAGAATGCCGCCATGGCCGGGAATCAGAACACCCGAGTCTTTCACCCCGGCATCCCGCTTCATGATGGATTCAAACAGATCCCCGGCCTGCGCACAAATGGAGAGCACCACCAGAAACGGCACTGCCCATGCCCACGGCAAGCGGGGCATGTCGAGCTGCCACGGCAGGACAGGCAGGTAAAAATTAATCACCACCCCCGCCGCCACGGTGGCGGCAAGCGCCCCTAACGCCCCTTCAACGGTTTTTTTCGGACTCACCGATGGCAGCAGTTTGTGCCGGCCCAGATAGGACCCTGCGTAAAACGCACCGGTATCCCCAAGAAAAACAAGAATAAACAGAAAAAATATCCACGTCACCCCGTGGGGGCCGGCAAAAATCATCACCACATACGCGAACATCAGCGATAAATACACCTGGCCGCTCACCTGCTTCACAACACTGTCGAACGCCGCCGGCGTGTTTCTGTATGCAAACAGGGCGCAGGCACCGGAAAACACCAGCATCCAAGGGAAAATAAGGCAGATGATATCATGACGCCCCAAGGCGCCGGCGGCGATCATGCCGAGGCCTGCTATAGAACCCGAAAACTGAGGCAACGAAAACACAGAGTGGACCGTACCGGGTAAAACGATGCGGTAATATTCAAACAGGGAGATCAGTGCAATGATACCAATAAAAAGGGTGAATACCCATATGGACGCAAAGTAAATGAGAACGATTAACGCCGGAACCGCTACAAGTGCTGTCAACCATCGTTTTAAATGCATAACCAACAACCGTTTTTGTTTTGCCAGCGCCGCCGCTGCGCGGGCACCCCCCGCCGCATCCGTGCGCCTGCAGTGATAAGGGTTCGTCACAAAATAACTTGACCATTTGGCTTGTTCTTTTTCCCGTCTTCTTTGTTGCTTCGTCGGTCAAATAGCTTGCTATTCTCCCTCCTCGCGTCTCGAAGACAAAAAAAATTCCGGCGCCAAATTTGCCCAACTTATTTTGTGATGAACTCTAATACGACTTCTGTTGAAATTTCCGTCGTGGAAACCTTCATTGCGGTGCGGTTTATCCCCCCGACTGCAATTTTCCAAACCGGCGTTCCCGGCCGGCAAAATCCCTCAAAATAGTTACGAATTCATCTTCGGTAAAGTCCGGCCACAGGGTGTCTGTCACATATATTTCTGAATAGGCCAGCTGCCACAGCAGAAAATTGCTGATCCGCATCTCGCCGCTGGTGCGGATCAATAAATCCGGGTCCGGCAAATCGCGGGTGTACAGATATTCTCCAACGATATCCGCATTAATATCATCGTTCTGAAGCGTTCCCGAAACCGCATCTTCGGCTATGCGCCTTGCAGCAGAGGTTAATTCGGCACGGCCGCCATAGCTCAACGCAAGGGTCAGCACCATGTCATCACAGCCGGCAGTGAGTTCAATGGCCTCGTTAAGGGCGGCCCGGACATCATCATCAAGCATTCCCAGCTCACCGATGGCATTGAGCCGGATACCATTGGCCTTCAATGAGGTCTGTTTTTCCGCCAGAAACATCTTAAGCAGGCCCATGATACCGGCCACTTCCTCGGCGGGACGCTGCCAGTTCTCCGTGGAAAAGGCATAAAGGGTCAGGTATCCGATCGTCGCATTCCGGCATGCGGTCACCATCGCCTCAATCACGTCAACACCACGGCGATGCCCTTCAAAGCGTTCCAGAGAGCGCTTTTTCGCCCACCTGCCGTTGCCGTCCATGATGATCGCCACATGGCGGGGGAGCCGTGCCGGATCGAGGCCCGCCTGATTCACCAGAGACTGTTTAAATTTCAAGGATTTCCTTCTCTTTTTCTTTGTATGCCGCGTCGATATGACTGATATAGGTGTCGGTTAACTCCTGAATCCTGTCTTTTGCGGCGAATGCATCATCCTCTGAAATGTCACTGTCTTTTTTCATTTTTTTAAGGGTTTCATTGGCATCCCGCCGGATGTTGCGAACCGCCACCCGGTAATCCTCGGCTGTCTGCTGGGCCTGCTTGGCGATTTCCTTGCGGCGTTCCTCGGTGAGCGGCGGAATGGACAGACGGATGATCTTGCCGTCGTTACTGGGTGTCAGGCCGATATTGGACTGAAGAATGGCTTTTTCCACGGCTTTGATAGAGCTGGTATCCCACGGTTGAATGACAATCAGCCGGCTCTCCGGAACAGACAGTGATGCCAGCTGGTTCAACGGCGTCGGAGTTCCGTAATAATCCACGGTTACGCCGTCCAGAAGCGAGAGGGAGGCCCTTCCCGTCCGTATCCGTTTCAGTTCATTTTGAAACGTCGACAGCGTTTTCCCCATTTTTTCTTCGGTTTCTTCGTAGACCAGATCAATCATGGCAATCACCCCCCTTTACGAAAGTATCAACGATGATGGCTTCGTAAAAAGTCCAATATCTGTGTTGCGCTTCATCTCTCGTCATGTCACGTACGACCAAGTACGCTCCATTCCTCGAGATTTGCGCGCCTTGATCTTGAACTTTTTACTTTGCCATCCCAAATCTGACTTTTTACGAAAGTATCAACGATAGCTGTATCAATAAGTTTCCGCCGTCACGTCACGTCACGTCACGCCACACCGCCGGCGGACAGCAACCGCCTTTAATCCGCGGGGCCGATATAGGTACCGATATCTTCCCCGCATACAATCCGCTTCACATTCCCCTTCTCCTTCATGGAGAATACCACCAGTGGCAGGTCATTGTCCATGGCAAGCGAGATAGCGGTGGAATCCATAACCCCCAGCTTTTTTTCCAGTACAGCCATATAATTGGTTCGTTCAATAAAACTGGCGCTGCTGTCTTTTTCCGGATCCGCGTCATAGAGGCCGTTCACCTTAGTGGCCTTGAACAGAATCTCCGCATGAATCTCTTCCGCCCGCAGCACGGCTGCTGTATCCGTGGTGAAATAGGGGTTGCCCGTCCCTGCGGCAAAAATCACCACGCGCCCCTTTTCCAGATGGCGCAGCGCCCGCCGCAGGATATAGGGTTCCGCAACGGCATGCATCTCGATGGCGGTCTGAATGCGGGTTTCGATGTTTTTCTTTTCGATGGCGTCCTGCAGGGCGATGCTGTTGATCACCGTGGCGAGCATGCCCATATGATCGGCCGATGTTCTGTCCATGCCATAGGAACTGGCGGCCACACCCCGAAAGATGTTGCCGCCGCCCACGACCACGGCCAGCTGGACCCCCAGGCTGGTGATGGAATGAATTTCCTCTGCCACGTACTGGGTCACCTCGGGGCTGATACCGAAGCCGTGATCGCCCATCAGCGCCTCTCCGCTCAATTTGAGCAGCACCCTCTTATACAGGGGTTTTTTCACTTGTGTTACTCTCCCAGCTGATAGCGTGCAAAGCGTTTTATCCGGATACTTTCGCCGATTTTCGCCACCGTCTCGTTCAGGTAATCCCGTACAGAGATGCCCGGGTCCTTGACATAGGCCTGATCCATGAGACAGGCTTCCTTGTAGAATTTTTTTATCTTACCTTCCACAATCTTGTCCACCATATTCTCCGGCTTGCCCATCTCCAGGACCTGTTCCCGGTACAGCGCCCGCTCGCGCTCCACCACATCCTCGGGAACATCCTCGGGCTCGATGCCGGCCGGGCTGCTGGCCGCGATGTGCATGGCGATGTTTCGGGCAAATGCCTTGAAGTCGTCGTTCTTGGCCACAAAATCCGATTCGCAGTTCACCTCGACCATCACCCCGATCTTGCCGCCCATATGAATATAGGACTCGATGACCCCTTCCGATGTTTCGCGGCCGGAGCGTTTGGCCGCCTTTGAAAGCCCCTTCTTTCTCAGGTAATCCATTGCTTTTTCAATATCACCGTCGCACGCCGACAAGGCTTCCTTGCAATCCATCATGCCGGCGCTGCTTTTTTCACGAAGCTCTTTGACCATACTTGCGCTTATCGCACCCATATTGCCTACTCCTCTGTTTTTTCCTGTTGATCATCAGATAACGCCTCACCGGCGGCGGGCAATGACCCCTCATCAGCGGCGGGCAACGAGCCCTCGCTGGCGGCGGCCGCATCCTCTTGTCCCTCCTCCTGATAATCCGAGAGCGAGGTAAATGCCGATTTCCTGATCCGCTCTACAATGGGACCTTCCGAACCGTCCGAAATTACTTCCCGGTCGGCGGTCGCTGCAGCCTGGTCATCATCTTTTTCTTCAGCTGCTTCCGCCGGCGCCGCGTCCTTGTCGGTGTCCGCCTGTTTCTTTTCTTCCCTGCGTTCCCTGCCCACGATACAGGCATCGGCGATCTTGGAAGTGATAAGCCGGATGGCGCGGATGGCATCATCGTTGCCCGGAATGAGATAATCGATGTCATCCGGGTCACAGTTGGAATCCACTACAGCGACCACCGGAATGCCAAGCCTTCTAGCTTCCCTCACGGCAATTGCCTCTTTTCGGATATCCACCACAAACACCGCTCCGGGCAGTTTGGTCATGTGCTGAATACCACCGAGCACGTTATCCAGTTTGGTGCGTTCCTTCAGCAGCTGAGCCTGCTCCTTTTTGGGGTACATTTCAATGGAATTGTCATTGACAATATCATTGAGATGGTGCAGTCGGTCGATGCTTTTCTTAATGGTCTGAAAATTTGTCAGCATTCCCCCGAGCCACCGGTTGTGGACATAAAACATCTCCGCCCGATTGGCCTCTTCATAAATCGCATCGCGGGCCTGTTTTTTGGTCCCCACGAAAAGCACGGACTTATCCTTTTCCACCACCTGGGTGATAAAGTCATAGGCGTCTTTGAACATCCGAACGGTTTTCTGGAGGTCAATGATGTAAATCCCGTTTCTGGCCCCGAAAATATAGGGTTTCATCTTGGGATTCCACCGGCGGGTCTGATGACCGAAATGGACGCCCGATTCGAGCAACTCCTTCATCGTAACGTAACTCATGTGCATTCTCCTTATTTTGTTGTTCCGCCGCTTTCATCGTCCCGGCCCCCCACTTTTCCTGTTTCCGAAAACAAAGCAAAGCACAGGAGAACCGGTTAAAAAGCGTGTGTTATGACTTCTGAGTATAAATTTATAAGTTTAACAGGTATTCCGGTATCAGGCAACTGTTTTTTCACTAAAACGACCGGCGCCAAAAATATTGATATTGTGTGCTGGCTGATAAATGTCCAACATCGCCTTTTGCAAGCTTCAATAAACCAGGCGAAGAGAACGCGGAGGATTCAAACCTCTGTGGCAAAAAACAATATGGCGGCGGCAATCCAAAGCGGATTACCTGACCCGCAGATTCACCACCCGGTGATGGCCGGCCAGATCCTTTACAAATTCCGGTGACGCATAAGCATCGGTTTCCGCCGCAATCTGCGCTACATCATTCTTCTGGTCCCAGCCGATTTCGAGCATCAGCCGGCCCGCTGGCTTGAGAAAATCAGGCGCTGCAGCCACAATATGCCGGATGGCCTGGAGACCATCTTGCCCCCCGTCCAGTGCGTCCCGAGGCTCAAACCGGCGTATTTCCGGGGCCAGGCCATCGATTTCCGCCGCGGCAATATAGGGCGGGTTCACCACGATCAGATCAAACCTTTCGCCGGCAGTCCTGAATGCGGAAAACCAGTCGGACACAAAAAACGCCACATGGTCCAGCAGGTTCTGGCGCCGTGCGTTGTCCCTGGCAACTGCAACGGCCGCCGGTGACCTGTCAAATGCGAAAAAGTGACAATGCGGGGCAGCGCCGGCCATCGCCAGAACCACCGCGCCGGACCCCGTTCCCGGCTCCATCACCCGGAAAGCGTCGGCATCGACGGCCTCCGCCGGCAGGCAGGCCAGGGCCGTTTCCACAAGGCATTCCGTGTCAGGCCTCGGTATCAAAACTTCCGGCGTGACCGACAGTGTCATGGACCAAAAGGCTTTTTCCCCCACAATATAGGCCACCGGCTCACCGGCGGCACGCCGCTTGATGAGTTCCCGGCAGGTTGAAAGCTCTTCTGCAGAAAGGGGCTGGTCGTAACGAAGGTAGAGATCGAGACGGTTGAGACCCAGGGTATGGGCAAGAAGAAGTTCCGCAGAAAGCTGTGCCCCTTCGACCTGCCGATCGCCGAAGAAGCCGGCGGTCCACTTCAGGACATCCAGAATCGTCCATTCGGAGGTTTCAGGAGACATCTCCGGCACCCGGTTCTTTTAACTGCTGGGCATGAAAATAGGTGGACAGCTTATCCAGCAGCTCATCCATGTCGCCCTGAAGAATTGTGTCAAGCCTGTAAAGCGTGATGCCGGCACGGTGATCTGTGACCCGGCCCTGGGGGAAATTATAGGTCCGGATCCGGCCGCTGCGGTCCCCGCTTCCCACCTGGCCCTTGCGTTCCTGGGCGATTTTTTCATTCTGCTCCTGCACCATCTGATCCAAGATCCGTGCCCTGAGGACCTTCATGGCCTTGGTCTTGTTTTTAAGCTGGGATTTCTCATCCTGGCAGGTCACCACAGCACCGGTGGGCAGATGGGTCAGCCGGACCGCCGAATCAGTCGTATTGACGGACTGCCCTCCCGGTCCGCTGGACCGGAACACATCGGTCTTGACGTCTGAAGGGTCGATATGAAGTTCAACATCCTCTGCTTCCGGCAGCACGGCCACCGTCACGGCCGATGTATGGATACGGCCCTGGGTTTCGGTTTCCGGAACGCGCTGTACCCGGTGGATGCCGCTTTCAAACTTGAAATGGCTGTAAGCCCCCTTGCCGTAAACCATGAAAACAATCTCCTTAAACCCGCCGGTTCCGGTCTCATGGCTGTTCATCACCTCTGTTTTCCAGCTTTTTGTTTCCGCGTACCGCCAATACATGCGGAACAGGTCGCTGGCAAAAAGCGCGGCCTCCTCGCCCCCGGTGCCGGCCCGGATTTCGATCAGTACATTCTTGTTATCATTGGGGTCTTTCGGGGTCAGCAGTTGTTTTAACTGTTCTTCGATATCCGCCAGTTGGCTCTTCAGCGCATCCACTTCTTCCCTGGCAAGCGCCTTCATCTCCGGATCATTATCATCCAGCAGTTCCCTGCTGGTTTCCAGTTCCCCGCTGATTGTTTTATACCGGCTGTATGCCTCGACTATATCAGACAGTTCGGCGTGCTCCCGGCTGTGCTGCTGGTAAGCCTGCCTGTCCTGAATAACATCCGGGTCCGCCATCATGCGCTCGAGTTCAAAAAAACGGTCTTCGGTCTCTTTTAATTTCTCAAACACTGATAGTCGCTCACTTCAGAATTATTCGGCTTGCTCGCCCTTCTTCTGTTCCTCGAACTTGGCATATTTCCGGCGGAACCGTTCAATACGGCCCGCGGTGTCCACGAGCTTCTGCTTTCCGGTAAAAAACGGATGGCACTTGGAACAGATTTCCACGGATATGGCCTCGCGGGTGGACCCCACCGTGAACTCATTGCCGCAGGCGCATCGCGCCTTGGTTTCATAATATTCCGGATGAATCTCTTTTTTCATAACTGACTGCCTCCTTCATTCAAAAATCCCTTTCCCGATAAAACATTGGTTCGTCGTATTCGAGAAAGGGTTATAACGCCGGACCGACAAAAAGTCAAAAAAATTATAAATAATCAACAAACAATCAAACGGACACTGAGCTTTTTACGAAACCATCACGAATTCATGGCGTCCAGAAACTCCTGATTGTTCTTGGTGCTGCTCATCTTGTCCAGCAGAAACTCCATGCCATCCACCGAATTGAGGGTGGCCAGGAGCTTGCGAAGTATCCATACACGGTTCAGAACGTCCTTTTCCACCAGCAGCTCTTCTTTCCGGGTGCCTGACCGGTTGATGTCAATGGCCGGATATATCCGCCGGTCCGCCAGCTTCCGGTCAAGCTGAAGTTCCATGTTGCCGGTGCCCTTGAACTCCTCGAAGATGACCTCATCCATACGGCTGCCCGTGTCAACCAGGGCCGTGGCCATGATGGTCAGACTTCCGCCCTCTTCAATATTTCGCGCCGCTCCGAAAAACCGCTTGGGCCGGTGCAGGGCATTGGAGTCCACGCCGCCGGAAAGTACCTTGCCGCTTGAGGGCACCACTGAGTTATAGGCCCTCGCCAGGCGGGTAATGCTGTCAAGCAGGATAACCACATCCTTTTTATGCTCCACCTGCCGCTTGGCTTTTTCAATCACCATCTCCGCCACCTGAACGTGCCGTTCGGCAGGTTCATCAAAGGTGGAACTGATCACCTCCGCGTTAACGGAGCGCTTCATGTCCGTCACTTCCTCCGGCCGTTCATCAATCAGCAGCACAAAGGGAACGACTTTTTTATGGCTTGAAATAATGCTGTTGGCGATATTCTGCAGAAGCATGGTCTTGCCGGCACGCGGCGGAGAGACGATCAGCCCCCGCTGGCCGAACCCGATGGGGGTGAGCAGATCCATGATCCGCATGGAATAATTATCCGTGCTGCGTTCCAGGTTGACTTTCTGATTGGGGAAAAGCGGGGTCAGGTTGTCGAAATAAGTCTTCTGCCGCGCGGTTTCCGGATCTTCGTGATTGATTGCCTCCACTTTCAAAAGGGCGAAATAGCGCTCGTTGTCCTTGGGCTTTCGGATCTGACCGGAAACGATATCCCCCGTTTTCAGGTTGAACCGCCGTATCTGGGAGGGGGAAACGTATATATCATCCAGTCCCGGCAGGTAACTGCAATCCGGGGACCGCAGAAATCCGAACCCGTCGGCCAGCACCTCCAGCGTGCTTTCGCCGAATATATAACCGTTGTTTTCCGCCTCGGATTGCAGAATCGCAAAAATCAGCTCCTGCTTCTTAAGGCCGGCGCTGTCAATATCGTAATCCTGGGCAATCCCTTTCAGTTCGTCCATCTTCTTTTTTTTGAGTTCAGATATATCCATATACGCATTACCTTTCCGGGATTTTTTTACCAGTTCCCGCAAGTGGTCCCGGTATGGACAGCCCTCGGTTACCACACTCAGGCAATCTTTCCCGTTTTCCACCGGGGTATCCTAAAAACCGACCAAACCTTTGATTGTCCTAAAGAAAAACATGGAGGCCATGCACATCGGATCAAGCTTATGGCATTTATCAAAAGGCGGGCATCCTCATATCAATATGATTATGTACACTATTTTGAAACAAGATGTCAAGCACTTTATCATGCTTTCTGGAATTTCAAAAGGGGCCTCGCGGAAACCAGCATGTTTTCAGACGGCAGGGGCATTGAAAAATACATTCCGAACATCTTGACAAACCGGCTTCTTTTGTATACCAAGGGCTATTGTAAATAAATCTGGACGGTTTCGTAAAAACAATACTTGCAATATGCAAAAATGACCAAAACAGTTAACGACAAAAAAAGGAGACAGACCATGAACATTCTATTTTTCGGCCCCAACGGCAGCGGCAAGGGGACACAAGGTTCCATTCTCAAGGAAAAATACAACACCCCCCACATTGAATCCGGGGCGATATTCCGGGAAAACATCTCCAACGGCACGGAACTGGGTGCCAAGGCCAAATCCTATATTGATAATGGCGATCTGGTACCGGACGAAATTACCATCCCCATGATTCTGGACCGTCTGAAACAGGATGACTGCAAAAACGGCTGGCTGCTGGACGGATTCCCCAGAAACAAAACCCAGGCGATCAAGCTCGACGAAGAACTGAAGAAAGCGGGCCTGAACCTGGATATCGTTGTGGAAATCGAGCTTGACCGGCTGATCGCCAAGAACCGGATCATGGGACGCCGGCTGTGCGTCAATGACAACAACCACCCCAACAATGTCTATATTGACGCCATCAAACCGGACGGGGACAAATGCCGGGTCTGCGGCGGTGAGCTGAAAACGCGCAGCGATGATCAGGATGAGACTGCTATCGATAAGCGCCACAGCATTTACTATGACACGGAAACCGGCACACTGGCCGCGGCTTACTATTTCAGGGATCTGGCCGAAAAAGACGATTCTCTTAAATATATCACCCTTAATGGCGAACCCGGCGTAAAAGAAGTGGCCGATGAGCTGGTCTCAAAATTGTAATTTTTTCCTTGCAACCGCAACGAATTTATACTATTATTTTTAGATGTAAAAAATTGTCAGTTTCATGTTTTTAATAACCATTTGGAATTATTATAAATTCTAAGTGGAAAGAAAGGGTGATTCAATTTGAAGGAAATCGAAGTACGCGTTATTGACAACGACCTTGAAAAGGCAATGCGGGTCCTGAAGAAAAAAATCCAGAATGATGGCCTTTTCAAACGTCTCAGGCTCCGCAAGAATTACGAAAAGCCCAGCGAATTCAGACGCCGCAAACAGCGGGAAGCACTACGCAGGCAGCGGATTTCTGAAATTAAACGACGCAAATTCAGATAAACCCGACAGCGCGGCGATACAACGAAGCAGATCGCCCCGCTTGGGAAGCAAACCGTTACTGACAAAACCCGGCCAAAGGCTTTGGCCGGGTTTTTTACGGATTATGACCACGCAATATACTTACGACAAATGCCTTGAAGAGATGTATGCGCTCCGCCGGTTCGGCATCAAGCTTGAACTGGCCACGATGGAACGGATACTGGGTTCCATTGCCAACCCCCAGCGACAATTTAAATGCGTGCACGTGGCCGGCACCAACGGCAAAGGCTCCATTGCCGCCATCCTGGCGACCATACTTCAGCATGCAGGGCTCAGGGCCGGCCTTTATACCTCGCCGCATCTGGTCAGGTTTAATGAACGCATTAAAATCAACGGCAAGCCCATTGATGACAGCCGGGTTATCGAAGCCTACCAGGCCGTCAAGGGGCACCATGGTGACGGTCGCGAACCCACCTTCTTCGAACTTACAACCGCCATGGCGTTTTATGTGTTTTACCGCGAAAATGTTGATATCGCCATAATCGAAACCGGCATGGGCGGCCGGTTCGATGCCACCAATGTGATCACGCCCGTGTTATCGATCATCAGCAATATTTCCGTTGAACACCGCATGTATCTGGGCAACACCCTGGCGGAAATCGCCCGGGAAAAGGCGGGCATCATCAAGCACGGCATCCCGGTAATCACGGGTACCCGCCAGAAACCGGCCCTGGAGATCATCCAGGAAATCGCTACCGCCCGGAATGCCCCGTTTTACCGGCTGGGCGAACACGCCCGCATTCGAAAAAGGGGCGAATCCACCTTTTCCTATTTTGGTATGGACAACCGGTGGAAAAACCTTCGGACCGCCCTTGCCGGTGAGCACCAGCTCGAAAACGCCGCCATTGCCGTTGCCGCATGCGAACTCCTGGCACGGCAAGGGATCCCGGTTGAGGAAACCGCAGTCCGGGAAGGCCTGAAAACGGTTCAATGGCCGGCAAGGCTGGAGATCGTGGCCCAGTCGCCGACCATCCTGATCGACGGCGCCCACAACCTGGTGGCCGCAAAAGCCCTGGCCACCCATCTGACCGACAATTATGCCGGTAAATCCATTATCCTGGTAATCGGCATTCTGGATGACAAACCGCACAAGGCCATTTTAAAGGCGCTCGTGCCGGCCTGTGACCGGGTCATAGTCACCCGTGCCGATACAGGCAGAGCCTTTCCGCCGGAAACTCTGGCGGAGGCCGTCACCGAACTGGGAAAGACCCCCCTGATCCGTCCCACCGTGGGCGACGCCATCGCCCTTGCCCTGGAACAGGCGCAGCCGGATAACATGATCTGCATCGCCGGGTCCCTTTACGTGGCCGGCGACGCCAAGGCGTTTTTGGCGGCTTAGTAAACATCCGATGCCAGAGGGGCCGGCTTTAATTACTCCTATAAGAGAATTGCATACAGGCTTCGTACGCGACCGTTTAAAATTAGAAATTCGAAGCATGAAATACGAAACAAATTTTAAATCCGAATATTAAAATTTTCACAACAAGGTTCGCCCCTACATTGCACGTGACATGACGAGGGGTGCACAGCCGCCTTGATCTTGAACTTTTTACTTTGCCGTCCCAAAGTGACTTCCAAGGAACTTAACCCTACAACGCAACTTACTTTCAACCAAAGCCGATAATTTTCCTCTTTCTGTGCGACAAGTATGCCCTGTGATTTCGGTTTTGGATCCACTGAATAAGCCAAAGAGTTTTTTCACCA